>NZ_JANEWH010000150.1:0-10164 GCF_028069715.1 Kluyvera sp. Awk 3
TTTCTATAAAAATCATGCTGTTGTTTCTTTCATTCTCATCAGGCAAGTGCCAGACTTAAACCAGGTTGTGTCCAGAGCAGTCTATTTGCTCATAAAGGGAGGTTATAGCTATGGTTAAAATTTACACACTGACGCTCGCCCCTTCACTCGACAGCGCCACGCAAACACCACAAATTTATCCCGAAGGTAAACTTCGTTGCAGCGCTCCTGTCTTTGAACCTGGCGGAGGTGGAATCAATGTTGCGCGCGCGATCACCTTTCTGGGTGGCAACGCTACCGCTCTCTTTCCGGCGGGCGGTGCGACCGGAGAACATCTGGTGGCGTTACTACAAGCCGAACATGTTCCCGTCAACAGTGTCGAATCCCGTGAATGGACGCGGCAGAATCTCCACGTCCACGTTGGTGCCAGCGGCGAGCAGTATCGCTTTGTCATGCCTGGCGCCACGCTGCATGATGATGAACTGGAAGCGCTGCAAAACAACATATCGCAGATCGATTCTGGCTCTCTGCTGGTTATTAGCGGAAGTCTGCCGCCAGGAGTCTCCCTCACACAGTTTGTCAGCCTGATTAAATCCGCCCAGCAGCACGGGCTACGCTGCATTATTGATAGCTCCGGCGATGCCCTCGCGGCCGCGCTGGCGATCGGCGACATCGAGCTGGTTAAACCCAATCAGAAAGAACTTAGCGCACTGGTTCAGCGGGACCTGAACCAACCGGATGATGTTCGCAATGCCGCACAGGAGATCGTTCGCAGCGGGAAAGCGCGCCGCGTAGTGGTTTCTTTGGGCGCACAGGGGGCATTGGCCGTTGACGCGCATTCATGCGTGCAGGTTGTCCCACCGCCGATCAAAAGCCAGAGCACCGTTGGCGCAGGTGACAGCATGGTCGGCGCCATGACGCTGAAACTTGCAGAGAACGCCAGCCTTGAAGAAATGGTGCGGTATGGCGTCGCGGCAGGCAGTGCCGCCACGATCAATCAAGGTACCCGCCTGTGTTCACGCGAAAATACTCAGAAAATTTATTCTTATCTGCAACAGCACTAAATGTGCAGGAAAACGGATCTGCGGGGCATCCCGCAGGTCGCTAAATCGCCGTAATCGGCTATGCTAAGCAAACTCCATGGTTAACAATGGGGTGCATACGAAGCGCAGTCATCACACGTCTGTAGCAGAGGGAGTACGATCCTGCCTCTGCGATCTACATTCTTTTTACCCGTTGTGCGGTATAGCTCGAATTTTTACCCAGCAGTAATGCGCTAACCTTATGATACGGCAGAAAACATGGGGAGAGACATCATGTGGCAAGCGATCAGTAGCCTGTTAGGCGAGCAACTTGGAAGTGGCGAAATCGATCTGCGTACTGAACTGCCCGGCGGAGAAATTCATGCCGCATGGCATATACGTTATGCCGGTCGGGATTTCTTCGTGAAGTGCGATGAACGTGAATTGTTGCCCATTTTTACCGCGGAGGCCGATCAGCTCGAGCTGCTCTCTCGCAGTAAAACCGTGACCGTCCCGGAAGTGTTCGTCGTGGGTACAGACCGCGACTACAGTTTCCTGGTGATGGAGTATCTGCCGCCCCGTCCTCTGGACGCACATAATGCCTTCCTGCTGGGCCAGCAGCTCGCTCACCTGCATCAGTGGAGCGACCAACCGCAGTTTGGCCTCGATTTTGACAACGACCTTTCCACCACCCCACAGCCCAATGCCTGGCAACGTCGCTGGTCGAATTTTTTTGCCGAGCAGCGAATTGGCTGGCAGTTAGAGTTGGCCGCAGAAAAAGGCATGGAGTTTGGCGATATCGACGCGATTGTCGATCATATCCAGCAGCGCTTGAGTTCGCATCAGCCGCAGCCTTCGCTGCTGCACGGCGACCTCTGGTCAAACAACTGCGCACTGGGGCCAAACGGGCCGTACATTTTTGACCCGGCTTGCTATTGGGGGGATCGCGAGTGTGATCTGGCGATGTTGCCGCTGCATCCCGACCAACCACCGCAAATATACGACGGCTATCAGTCGATTTCACCGCTGCCAGCGGGATTCCTTGAGCGCCAGCCGATATATCAGCTCTATACGTTGATTAACCGGGCGATTCTATTTGGC
This sequence comes from Kluyvera sp. Awk 3, assembly GCF_028069715.1. Lineage (NCBI taxonomy): Bacteria > Pseudomonadati > Pseudomonadota > Gammaproteobacteria > Enterobacterales > Enterobacteriaceae > Kluyvera > Kluyvera sp. Awk 3. The sequence continues at coordinate 2,103 of NZ_JANEWH010000150.1, forward strand.
GGACAGCATCTGGTGATCGCGCAAAAGGCAATGGATAAGGTTCTGGCCGCATAATGACAAAGCCCCCTTTCGGGGGCTTTTACTTAGTTCATCTGGACGCCTTTCAGGCGGAACTCAATATTCATAATCAGCCCCGTCCCCGGCTTGCCGGATTCGTAACGCCATTTCCGCATTGCCGTTTTAACATCGCGCTCAAACATATTGGATGGCTGCGCTGAGAGGATTTGCACATTCTCCACGCGACCATCGGCGGTCACGTCAAATTTCACCCGTACTTTACCTTCGATACGCAGCGCCTGAGCGCGCGATGGGTAACCCGGCTGCGGGCGATTCAACGCTCGTGGGCCGGTAGGCGCGCTAACCGACGGCGCGCTTGCCCCCGGCAAATTGTTGGCAACCGAACGCGCCGGCGGCGCATCACGGTTAACCGTTGACAGAGGACGCGATTCAACCGGCTTTACTTCAGGCTTCGGCTGTTCGACTTTTTTCACCGGCTTGGGTTTTGGCTTCGGCTTCGGTTTTGGTTTGTGAATAACGACCGGCGCCTGCTGCACCTCCGGAATCGGTGCGGGTTCAGGCTCGGGCTCCGGCTCAACGACTGGCTGCGGCTGAGCGACAGCCTGAGGTGGCTCGAGATCGGCCGGCGCAACCATCGTGACGGTAATCGGCTGCGCGGGAGCGGGCAATTCAATAACCTGATGTACCGAGGTATAAAGCAGACCGGCCACGACGGCACCATGGATGCCAACAGAGAGCAACGTCGGCCACGGAAACCGGCGGGGTAAATCAAGGGTCATTGCAGTCATAGTCGTTACAGTTGAAAAATGAGAACTCGATTTTAAATGCAAATAGCAATCATATTCAATAAGCCATCTTATCTTCGGTCAATTTTCTCCTGCGCCTGGTCAAAAAAACCGCGACGCTTCGCGTGTTTTTCTGCACACAAAACTTTGCATTGCAGTCGCTGGCGCTTTGTCTTACCGTAATCCGCAAACTATTTAAACAGGAGCTCCGCCCGTGCTTTACGTCATTTATGCTCAGGATATCGCCGACTCTCTTGAAAAACGTCTTTCGGTCCGCCCCGCTCATCTGGCTCGTTTGCAGTTGCTGCATGATGAAGGCCGTTTGCTGACCGCCGGGCCAATGCCAGCCGTTGACAGCAACGATCCGGGCGCGGCAGGTTTTAGTGGTTCAACGGTGATTGCAGAATTTGAATCGCTGGAAGCCGCTCAGTCCTGGGCGCAGGACGATCCCTACGTCGCGGCTGGGGTGTACCAGCAGGTTTCGGTAAAACCGTATAAAAAGGTTTTTTGAATTGCGCTAAGCAGGCTGAAAAACAGAGGGCACCCTGACGGTGCCCTTTTAATCATCAGAGATCGTAAATGGCAAACAACAGGCAGTTTCGCTGCCGGCCGACCAGGCACTTTCTGATGGAGTGGATGCGCATATTACGACGCGATTGTGCTTCTAACCAACGCGCTTTGCGACGACTGGCTTGTCTCACCATCCGCCAGCGCCCCACTTCCGGTCTACTACGCTTCATTTCTAACGCTCTTGCTAAAAAAGACGCCCCATTATAGCCCCTTGCAAATGGCTGACCAGCGGTTTCTCATTGCGTTTTTATTTGCCAGATCTCTTCTGATGCGTAAACTCTTAACAACTGGCAAGCAAAAGGATTTTCGAAATATGACAACCGTGTACACCGTAGTAAGTTGGATGGCCATTCTGGGGTATTGGTTGTTAATCGCTGGGGTAACGTTACGTATTCTGATGAAGCGACGTGCCGTGCCTTCAGCCATGGCCTGGCTGCTGATTATTTATATTCTCCCGTTGGTCGGTATCATCGCCTATCTTTCACTCGGTGAACTACACCTTGGAAAACGCCGCGCAGAACGCGCGCGCGCGATGTGGCCGTCAACCGCAAAGTGGTTGAACAATCTAAAAGCCTGCAAACATATCTTCGCCGAAGACAACAGCCAGGTTGCCTCTTCTCTGTTTAAGCTATGTGAGCGCCGTCAGGGTATCGCGGGTCTCAAGGGCAATCAGCTACAGCTATTGACTGAGTCTGACGACGTGATGCAGGCAATCATTCGCGATATTCAGCTGGCGCGCCACAATATCGAGATGGTCTTTTATATCTGGCAGCCAGGCGGCATGGCCGATCAGGTTGCTGAATCGCTGATGGCCGCTGCCCGTCGCGGCGTGCACTGCCGATTGATGCTGGACTCCGCAGGCAGCGTCGCCTTCTTCCGCAGCCCTTGGGCCGCCATGATGCGCAATGCGGGCATCGAGGTTGTTGAAGCGCTGAAGGTTAATCTGATGCGTGTGTTCCTGCGCCGGATGGATTTACGCCAGCATCGCAAAATGATCATGATCGACAACTATATTGCCTACACCGGCAGTATGAACATGGTCGACCCGCGCTTCTTTAAGCAAGACTCCGGAGTCGGCCAGTGGATTGACCTGATGGCGCGTATGGAGGGCCCTATCGCCACCGGCATGGGTATCGTTTACTCCTGCGACTGGGAGATTGAGACCGGCAAACGCATTTTACCGCCGACGCCCGACCTCAACATCATGCCGTTTGAAGAGGCCAGCGGGCATACAATCCAGACGATTGCGTCCGGGCCTGGTTTCCCTGAAGACCTGATTCATCAGGCACTGCTCACCGCGGCGTATTCCGCTCGCGAATACCTGATCATGACGACTCCGTACTTTGTTCCGAGCGAAGATCTGTTGCACGCTATCTGCACCGCCGCGCAGCGTGGAGTTGATGTGAGCATCATTTTGCCGCGTAAAAATGACTCAGTGCTGGTTGGCTGGGCCAGTCGAGCCTTCTTTACGGAACTGCTGGCTGCGGGCGTCAAAATCTATCAGTTTGAAGGGGGCCTGCTGCATACCAAGAGCGTGCTGGTCGACGGTGAACTGAGCCTGGTCGGGACGGTTAACCTCGATATGCGTAGCCTGTGGCTCAACTTCGAGATTACGTTGGTGATAGACGACAGCGGATTCGGTAGCGATCTGGCTGCCGTACAGGACGACTATATTTCCCGTTCACGTCTGCTGGATGCACGACTGTGGGTGAAACGACCATTCTGGCATCGTCTCGCAGAACGACTGTTTTACTTCTTTAGCCCATTACTGTAAAACGTGCCCATTAGCACTCAACAGGTAGCCATCATGGATATGGATTTAAACAATCGTCTGACCGAAGATGAAACGCTCGAACAGGCTTATGACATTTTTCTTGAGCTTGCGGGTGACAACCTTGACCCGGCCGACATTATTCTGTTCAACCTGCAGTTTGAAGAGCGCGGCGGTGCCGAGCTGTTCGACCCTTCCGAAGACTGGAAAGATCACGTTGATTTCGATCTGAATCCCGATTTCTTCGCTGAAGTGGTGATTGGTCTGGCGGATACCGACGGCGGCGAGATCAACGATATTTTCGCCCGCGTGCTACTGTGTCGCGAAAAAGATCACAAGCTTTGCCATATTCTCTGGCGCGAGTAATAAGATAAAGGGCAGCCACGCTGCCCTTTTTTGTCGGCAAATTATTGTTGCCGAGGTAGTGCGGTACCACAGCCGTTGCAATAGCGCGCAGTTGGCTCATGGTGTCGCTGTTTACAATGCGGACACACCCGTTCCTGACGACGTTTCTGGAATTCGCTGGTCATCTGAGCGGTAATAATCCCGGTCGGAATCGCGATCACAGAGTAACCGATTAAGATCAGAACAGACGCCACCATTCTGCCCGCAGCGGTATGTGGCGTAATATCGCCATAACCCACCGTCGTGACCGTCACAATCGCCCAATATACCGCCGTACTCAGCGTCGTAAAACCGTTCACCGGCCCTTCGATTCCGTACATAAGCGCCCCCGCAACAACCATTACGATGCCGATAAACGCGTAGAATAGAATCAGCTGATGACGGGAATTAACGATCGCGCTCCACAAACTATTCAGCGCAGGCATCAGCCGGAGCAGCTTCAAAATTCGCAGTACGCGAATCACACGCATCGCTCGCCAGGCAAACAAATATTCCACGCCGATTTCAGGCCATAGCATGATCACGTAAAACGGCAGAATAGTGGCCAGGTCGATAAATCCCCAGAAGCTGAAAACGTAGCGTGCGGGATTGGGCCAGCAGAATAGACGCAGGAAATACTCCAGCGTGAATACCAGCGTAAAGGCAATTTCCAGCCAGACAAAAGCATGCCATTCATCGTAGGTGAGATGGTAAGTTGTACCGATACCCGACTCAATAAAGATAGTGACAACGCTTAATAAGGCAAAACAACCGCACAGCGCTTCAAACCGGCGCCCAGTCCGCGTGCGTTGATCGAATAAGAAATGATAAAGACGATGGCGCAAAGCGCTAATCCCGGTCACGATGAACCCTCGTATAAAAAATAAGGGCTGGCAACCTGCCAGCCCTGACGATTATAACGGGTCAACCTTGAGACAGGAAACGGCGTGACGGAAACTTCCTTCCAGAAGTGGACGCGTTTGCGCACATTCTGGCCCCGCCAGCGGGCAGCGGGTCCGAAATACACAGCCTGACGGTGGGTTGATCGGCGAAGGCAGTTCGCCCTCCAGAAGCTGAATGGTTTTATTCTGCTCCAGGTCGGGATCGGGCACCGGCACGGCGGACATCAACGCTCTGGTGTAAGGATGCAACGGATTGTTGTACACCTCATCGTAGGTGCCCAGCTCTACCGCATGTCCCAGATACATCACCAGTACACGATCGGAGATATGCTTCACTACCGCCAGATCGTGAGCGATGAAGATCAGCGACAGCCCCATCTCACGCTGTAGTTGCTGCAGCAGGTTGACCACCTGCGCCTGAATCGACACGTCCAGCGCCGAAACTGGCTCATCACAGATAATCAGTTTCGGTTCAAGGATCAGCGCACGCGCAATGCCGATACGCTGGCACTGGCCGCCGGAAAACTCATGCGGATAGCGGTTGACGAGGTTTGGCAGCAACCCCACCTTCATCATCATGGTTTTCACTTTGTCGCGCACTTCCTGACGCGGCATTTTCGGGTAGTAGGTGCGCAGCGGCTCGGCAATGATCTCACCGATAGTCATACGTGGGTTCAATGACGCCAGCGGATCCTGGAAAATCATCTGAATGTCGCTACGCACATTGCGCCACTCATCCGGCTTCATGCCGAGCAGGTCTTTACCCAGCCAGGCCACTTTACCGTCGGTGGCTTTCACCAGACCGATAATGGCTCGCGCAAAGGTTGATTTCCCGCAGCCAGACTCGCCGACCACCCCTAACGTTTCGCCCTCATACAGTCGAAGCGTGACACCATCTACCGCTTTCAGCGTTTTCGGCGGCTGCCAGAACCACTGTTTGCCATCTTTAATCTCGAAGTGGACCTTTAAATCCGCGATTTCGAGCAGTACTTTTCTTTCGTCAGTCACGGCGCTCATACCAGTTCCCCCACGGTCTTAAAGCAGGCGCGTAAGCGGCCTGGCGCAAACTCTTCCAGCGGCGGCGCGCTGCTACACACCTCCATCGCGTGCGGGCAGCGAGGCTGGAACGGGCAGCCGGTTGGCAGACGTAACAGGTTTGGCGGGTTGCCAGGAATGGTCAGCAGCGATTCACCTTCACCGTCCAGACGTGGAACCGCATTCAGCAGACCAATAGAGTACGGGTGCGCAGGCTGGTAGAACACATCGCGCGCTTTGCCATATTCCATCGTGCGGCCTGCGTACATCACCAGCACCTTATCGCAGATCCCCGCAACGACGCCGAGATCGTGGGTAATCATGATAATTGCGGTGTTAAACTCACGCTTCAGTTCGTTCAACAGCGTCATGATCTGCGCCTGAACGGTCACGTCCAGCGCGGTGGTGGGCTCATCGGCAATCAGCAGTTTTGGCCGACACAGCAAAGCCATCGCGATCATCACGCGCTGACGCATACCGCCGGAAAACTCGTGCGGATACATTCGCATACGCTTACGCGCTTCCGGCATTTTGACCGCATCCAGCATTTTGACCGACTCTTCAAACGCTTCGGCCTTGCCCATGCCTTTATGCAGCATCAGCACTTCCATCAGCTGCTCGCCTACCCGCATGTACGGGTTCAGGGAGGTCATTGGGTCCTGGAAAATCATTGAAATCTGCTCGGCACGCAGTTTATTCAGCGCATGCTCCGGCAGGTTAAGGATCTCTTTCCCGTTAAACAGTGCCGAACCGCCGATCCGCCCGTTGCTTGCCAATAGCCCCATCAGGGCAAACGCCGTTTGCGATTTACCCGAACCGGACTCGCCGACGATCCCCAACGTCTCACCCGCACGCAGGCTGAAGTTGAGGTCATTAACGGCGGTCACATCACCGTCAGGCGTCTTAAAGGTCACACGCAGATCTTTTACGTCCAGCAACCGCTGCGACGTCGTTGCCGTTTCAATTATGCTCATGGCAACACTCCTTAACGGTCTTTCGGGTCGAGGGCATCACGCAGGCCATCGCCGATAAAGTTGAAACAAAACAGCGTCACGACCAGGAATCCAGCCGGGAACAGCAGCAGCCACGGCGACACTTCCATCGAGTTAGCGCCATCGCTTAACAGCGCTCCCCAACTGCTCAGCGGCTCTTGTGTCCCCAGACCAAGGAAGCTCAGGAAGGATTCAAACAGAATCATGCTTGGCACCAACAGAGAGGCGTAAACCACCACGACCCCGAGTACGTTCGGCACGATATGGCGGACAACGATGCTCGCGGTAGAGACACCGCCGACCTGGGCCGCCTCAATAAACTCTTTACGTTTCAGGCTAAGCGTCTGACCGCGCACGATACGTGCCATATCCAGCCAGGAAACCATCCCGATGGCGACGAAAATCAACAGGATGTTTTGCCCGAAGAAGGTCACCAGCAAAATGACGAAGAACATGAACGGGAAGGAGTTGAGGATTTCCAGCAGGCGCATCATTACCGAGTCAACTTTGCCGCCCAGATAGCCAGAGAGCGAACCGTACAACGTCCCTACGATGACGGCCACCAGCGCGGCAGCAATACCGACCATCAGTGAGATACGTCCGCCGATTGCCACACGCACCAGCAGATCGCGCCCGGAAGAGTCGGTGCCAAAATAGTGACCGGACTCCATATCTGGCGCGTTGGACATCATGCCCCAGTCGGTATCGAAGTAGGAAAACTGCGATAGCATCGGCGCCAGCGTTACGAAGAGCGCAATCAGCACCAGCACGACCAGGCTGGTGATCGCCGCGCGGTTATGCATAAAGCGTCGGCGCGCATCCTGCCACAGGCTACGCCCTTCGACTTCCAGCTTCTCGCTGAAACTTTCCAGCGCCTCGCTGTTCTTTTTACTTAACATCATAGCGAGCTCCAGCCTTAATAACGGATTTTCGGGTCAATAACGGCGTAGAGCACATCTACCACCGCGTTAAACAGGATCGTTAATGCGCCAACCAGAATCGTCAGGCTAAGCACCAGAGAGTAATCGCGGTTAAGCGCTCCGTTAACGAACAGCTGTCCAATCCCCGGCAAGCCGTAGATGGTTTCAATCACCATCGAACCGGTAATAATACCGACGAAGGCAGGCCCCATATAAGAAAGCACCGGCAGCAGCGCGGGTTTTAACGCGTGGCGGAAAATAATCCGCCGCATCGGCAACCCTTTTGCGCGGGCGGTACGAATAAAGTTGGAGTGTAAAACTTCAATCATCGAGCCACGGGTAATACGCGCAATGCTGGCAATATAGGCCAGAGAGAGCGCAACCATCGGCAGAATCATGAATTTCAGCGCCCCACCGTTCCAGCCGCCGCCGGGCAGCCAGTGCAACGTAATCGCAAATATCATCACCAGCAGCGGCGCGACGACAAAGCTGGGAATAACCACCCCGGTCATTGCTACCCCCATGACCGCATAGTCCCATCTCGTGTTCTGTTTTAATGCCGCAATCACCCCAGCCGTGACGCCCAAAATAACCGCCAGCAGAAACGCTGCCGCGCCTAATTTTGCCGACACCGGGAAGCTCACTGCGACCAGATCGTTAACGGAATAATCTTTATATTTAAAGG
>NZ_JANEWH010000151.1:0-10148 GCF_028069715.1 Kluyvera sp. Awk 3
GCTTTAATGGCGCTTGCCAGCGCGGCGACCTGTTCTGCGGCAGATATTGCCCCCTCTGCCCACGATGATACCGTCACCCTCTATTTTGCCCGTCATGGTAAAACGCTGTTTAATACCTTCGATCGCGTTCAGGGCTGGGCCGATACGCCGCTGACCGAAGATGGCGTCCGGGTCGCCCGTTATCTTGGCGAAGGGTTAAAAGGGATCGCATTTGACCGCTATTACTCCAGCGACGCGGGACGCCAGCGCGAAACCATGGCGGTCATTCTCAAGCAAATGGGGGTCGCAAACTACCAGCTCAATGAGCTTCCCGGCCTGCGTGAAGCCTTCTTTGGCGGTTTTGAGGGCGGCTTCAATAAAGATATGGCGGAAGCCGGCGCACATGCGCTCGGGTTAGCCGATAGCGCCGCGTTGTTCCAGGCGATGAAGGCGGGAACCCTGCCCGTGAAGGATTCACAGGACGCGCTGGCAAAAGCTGACCCGAAGGGGCTGGCAGAAAACTATGCGCAGGTAAAAGCCCGCACCCAGGCCGCGCTGGCGACTATCGTCAAGCAGGCGCAGGCGAACGGCGATAAAACCGTGCTGGCTATCTCGTCGGGTACATCGATGCAAATTATGATCTCCGATCTCACCGATTCGCCAGACAAAAATAAGCCGCTGGCTAACGCCGCCGTGGTCAAAATTATCTATAAAAACGGTCACTACAGCGTGCCGGAAATTGGCACATTGCACTACGTCGAAGCCGGTAAACAGCGTCTGAATAATCAAAAATAATAGCTACATTGATAATACCGCGGGGATTCTTGCCCCCGCGAATCTATTCTGGGATCACACATGAAAATAACACCATTAGCAACAGCATTGCTTATGCTGATGCAAGGCTGCGCCATGTCAGCATGGGCCGCCGACAATCAAAATGAATATGCGTATCTGGATAACGCTTTTTTTCGTGATTCGTCGATGACCCTGTCATTAAAGAACTACTGGAAATATCTGAAGGAGGAGAATGCAAACCCCACACACGTGCACAATGCCTGGGGTCAGGGCGTGGCGGTGGATTATCAATCGGGCTATTTTGCCGATTTTATTGGCGTTGACGCCGTTTATTATGGTGCAGTGAAATTAGGCGCCAGTGATTATTTTAACTCCCGAGGCGTACTGTATAATAACGGCGAGGGTAATAAAAAAAGCAATGCTGAGGGATATTCTAAATTCGGCCAACGTAATATTAAGCTGAAGTATAACGTTGCGGATACCCAATTGAACGCCCGCTGGGGCTGGCAGGTACTGAAAAATTACGGCGTTATCTCCACCTCCAATCGCCTCTCGCCCACCACCTATTCGGGGATTAGCGGCGGCATCAGCAATGAGCATTTGACGCTACGCGGTGCCTATATCGAGAATTCAATGGACCGTAACTCGCCGGATAAAAAACAGTTGCAGACCAATACCGGAGAGAAAATCAACCATCTGGCGAGCGGCGAACTGTTGTGGAACAGCCAGTTGTTCAGCGCGCAATATGGCTACGGTGAGAGCGAAAATTATCTGCGCCGGCATCTGTTGTTTACCCAACTGCGGCCCGTCGAGCGTTTGAATATCGGCACGCAAATCTATGCAACCGAAGCGCTGGATAACTATCTGGCGATGCCCGCCAGCAAACGCGACTTCGATCATAACGCCTGGCATTTCGCTATCGACGCCAGCTGGCAGGCCGACCGCTGGAGTACGAAATGGGGTGTGGGCTATACCAGCGCCAAAAAAGAGAATGAAGTCGGCTTCTATCCTCGCCATATGAGTAAAAACTCACGCGGCACATTTATCTCAATGGCCTATGCCGGCGATGACTATATGCGCGATGGCGAACTGGTGCTGGCAAATATTTCCGACTATAAACTGACGCCGGATTTAGCTGTCGGGCTGGCGGGAAATATCGCGCAGTTTAACTACAAGAATAACCACGTACGTACCGGCGAAATTAGCGCCTTTACCCGCTGGACGCCTTCCGCGCCGCCGCTGAAGAATTTAACAGTTTGGCTGATGTTTGGCCCCGGCTGGTCGTATAAAACCAGCGGTAAAACGCCGGTGCTCACTAACGGCCACTATACGCGCACGCAGACGCTGTCCTCTGAAGCCATTATTGAATACCGTTTTCGGATGTTCTGAGAAAAGCAGGCCTGATAGGTTCACTATCAGGCCTGCAGGAGAGATTACGGCGCGGTGCGGTGAATTTCCGCCACGCGCTTGCGAACGCCAAACCAACCGGCGACCAGCAGAATAGCAATCAGCGGCAGCGCAGCGATGGTGTAGGTACCGTTCGGGTAGTCAAACGCCATCAGCACCAGCACGCTCAGCAGGAACAGCAGCGTCAGCCAGGAGGTAAACGGCGCCCCCGGCAGCTTAAAGCTGACGTCGGCGGCTTTGCCCTCTTTAATGGCTTTACGCAGACGCAGCTGGCAGACCATGATAAAGCCCCACGAAGCAATAATCCCCAGCGACGCGAAGTTCAGGACGATTTCAAACACCTGAGACGGCACCAGATAGTTGAGGAATACGCCCACCACGTAAACCACCAGCGTGGCCATAATCCCGGCATACGGCACCTGCTGACGGCTCATTTTGCTCATAAACTTCGGCGCGGATCCGCCCATCGCCATCGAGCGCAGAATACGCCCGGTGCAGTACAGGCCCGAATTCAGGCTGGAGAGTGCGGCGGTCAGGACCACGATGTTCATAATGCTGCCGATGTACGGCACACCCAGCTTCGAGAAGAAGGTGACGAACGGGCTTTGCCCCGCCTGGTAGGCGGTCCACGGTAACAACAGGACCAGCAGCACCACGGAGCCGACGTAGAACAGACCAATACGCCAGATCACGCTGTTGATGGCGCGCGGCACCATGGTCTGCGGATCTTTACATTCGCCGGCCGCGGTACCGACCAGTTCAATCGAGGCAAAGGCGAAAACCACGCCCTGTACCAACACCAACGCGGGCAGCAGGCCATGCGGGAAGAAACCGCCGTTGTCGGTAATCAGATGGAAACCGGTCGCATTGCCGTCCAGCGGCTTGCCGCTGCCCAGATAGACGGTACCCACCACGAGGAAGACAACAATGGCCAGCACTTTGATGAGCGCAAACCAGAACTCCATTTCGGCGAACCACTTAACGCCAATCATGTTCATGGTGCCCACCACCGCCAGCGCGCCAAGCGCGAAGACCCACTGCGGAACGTCGCCAAATGCGCCCCAGTAGTGCATATAGAGCGCCACGGCGGTGATATCAACGATGCCGGTCATCGCCCAGTTGACGAAATACATCCAGCCCGCCACGTAGGCGGCTTTTTCGCCGAGAAACTCACGGGCATAGGAGACGAAGCTGCCGCTGGAAGGACGATGCAGCACCAGTTCACCAAGGGCGCGAAGAATAAAGAATGAAAAAATACCGCATACCAGATACACCAGCGCCAACGCCGGGCCAGCCATCTGTAGGCGCGCGCCAGCCCCGAGAAACAGGCCGGTACCAATGGCCCCGCCGATCGCAATCATCTGCACCTGACGGTTTCCCATGGCCTTGTGGTACCCCTCTTCGTGGGCATTCAGCCAGCGTCGTTTCGCCGCGTGTTGCTCCGCGGCTTGAGTGTTTTGTGTTTCCATTTTCCCTGTTACCTGTCTGATTTAAGGAGATTTCAGGTCGTCGCGAACGGAACGCGAGCCACGACGATCAATGCGATTTTTCCCGTCATTCTGTGTAGAGATAAAATCGCCGCGAAGCATCCTACCTGCAATTAATAAGCGGTGCAAAACATACGCGGTCGTCAGAGCGCTCCGGGACGAACAAAGCGTCGTCATCAGCGGTCATGGCAGCGGTTTTAACTGTGCGAAAGAGAAAAACAGGAAAATATCGGGAAGGTAAACACTTCGTGCTTAACAATGAAGGGAAATATTGATTCCGCCTGCTTCCGCCTGTCGGTAAGGCGAAACGGCCTCGTCATCGAGGCCGTTGCATAAAAGAGATGAATCACATCATTGAGTTAATTTCGTGACAGGTAATTTTTACGGAAAGAAATATTCCGCATCAGGATTTGCGACGTTCAGGAAGAATATTTACCGATGCCATCAGACAGATAATATAACCAAACAGCTCGCTCCCCTCTTCCACCATATTTTTGACAATACGGACGTAGCCATCCTGCAAAATAGACTGCCAGAGTATCGACATACCGAACAAACGGGAAAAGACGAGAATCGCCAGTAGACCGGCAATCATTAATCCATATGACGGCGTCGTGGTATATTCAGCCAGCTGTGCCAGCACCCGTTGCGGCTGACGAAATGCGTAGTAGAGGGTCGCCAGGCTTACCGCCAGCGCGAACCACAGCCAGCTCCCATGCCGGATGAGGTCAAACACCGCGTCAAGCTCACGGATCAGCATGGCAAGGAAAAAACCGGCGATCAGAATATTGCACTGACGCATTGCGCTGTGTTTCCACCCGCGTACAAGGTGCACCATGATAATGATAAAGAGAATACTTTCCTGAACAATTTCAGTGAATGAGTCTTCGGTCAGACCGTTTTTGATTATATTCACATCAACATGCAGGCACAGTACGACAACGACTACCGCCAGGGCTAAAAATACAACACGAAAAAGTAAGCTAACTAAAATCATAAAAGTCACTGCATCTTACCAAAACTTTATTTTACAGTGAGGTTTATCTGACAACTTGTCCATCTGTGCCACATAGCCGCGATATTTAACAATTATTGCGCTATTGCCGGCGAACGTTTATTTCCCGACCTTGTTAAAATAATAGCCGATGCGCGGCCGGCATTATATTGCGCTATTTTCGTACTCGTAGCGGCAGATGGTGTTAATCCCACGTTCGGGGCTTTTGACCCCCGTGTGCAGGTACAGCGCTTTTGCTTCGTGTACCCAGAAGGTGCCGCCGGCTCGCGCCTGCGCGTTAAACAGCGTTGCCTGCGGATACATCGTACGCAAATTGCCTTTACTGAAACCAAACCATTTACGGGACACGTCCCTCAGTTCGCGAGTGGTAAGCAGCCGCCCGCCCTGGCGCGCGCAGCGCTCACGAGCCTGCACAAAGTTATCATCCACCGCGCCGTCGCCCATAAGCCAGGTGGAGACCGTAAAGTCGTAGCGCTGGGAATTGCCGCTCTTACGGTTATGCAGCGTCAACGTCCCCGCCCTTTCATGCGCCAGCGGCTGTCGTACCATCCGCAGCGTAACCCGCCCTTCATGATGGGGGTCGATTTTCAGCCAACTGTGATTAAAGCTGAAGACCACGTCATTAAGATTCAACGCCTCGTGGTTGCTGCTCATGGTCACGATCGCACCGGTAAATCCGGCGCTCAGTATGCTGGCCGTGCGAAAACCTGGCGTGCTGGGGGTATGAAAGCTGATACGCTGAAAATAATCCGTCTGCGCTTCAGGCGCGGCATAAACGACGAGCGGCGATAACAACGAGATAAGGGCCGAAGCCCGAAACAGGGTTTTCATCTGCATTCTTACCTTTGTCACGGATGGCAGTGGCAACGTTGCAGAAAGAATAATGTGAGCAATTGATAAATAAAGATAATTTACACATTCTGACGGTAATGCGCGGTGTTTATCGCCGGATTACTTCTGAATGCGCTCAAGTTGCACTTTATCCGCCGCCTGCGCCTTATCGGCCAGCCCCTGGAACTGAGACGGATCGTAGTAGGAGGCGGGGGCCGGAAGCTGCTGCATATCATCACCGGGGTAGATTTGCAGTGCCCCCAGACGCGACAGCTGATACCCCTCAACCACTTTCGGCATCGTTAGCTGGTACGGCGCGGTTTTCTCAGCTGGCACAGGCGTGGGTAATCGGTTGTTCTCCAGGTTGTAGTTGCGCTTCAGCACCAGGAATTTATCCGGTACCCGCCGTTTACTGTTCCACCAGTAACCATCGAGTTCACGGAATTTCTGCTCCGTTTCGCTTTGCGTCGCCACATCTAACGCCAACAGGACGCGATGCAGCTCATCGGTCATGGCGGCGTTGAACGCCTCCACGGAATGGCCCTTGCCCTGTAATATCACCGTGATCGCCATTCGTGCGCCCAGGAGATTCGAGTAGAGATCCTCCGGCGAGAATGCCGAAATTTCTTCCGGAAACCCGGGGACAGACTCAAAACCGTACCACTGGGCGATCTCATGCCACTGTGCCAGCTCGAAGGCCAGATGAGCGGATAGCCACGCCGCCAGGGTATACCGCGAGATCATTGAGGCCGGAGGGGTGAACGCGTTCAACTGCAACCGGCGAACGCCCAGTTCGTTGCTATAAAAATAGCGCCAGCGCTGGCCCAGCTTGGGGTAGAGCTGGCTGAAGATGAAGAAAGTGTTATCCGCCGTATCGCGCACGTGGGCAATATCAATAAACCCACCGCGATGAGTATAGATAAGCCCATTCTGCTCATCGCTCAGCCCAACCAGATTTTTCACCGCCCCCAGCGCGCTGTCGTTGTAACGGTGCTCACCCAGCGTGTCTAACGTCAGCACGTTGCCAATCTGATAAAACGGCACCGGTACACCAACGGCTCTGACGTGCAGGTCATGACCAAAAGCGCAGCACGGGCGCAGTGACTCCGGCGGCGAAAGGCTTGCGGCAACCGGGGCGATTTTCCTCGCCTGCTGGACAGGAAAAAGCATGTCATTCGCCTGCGCGCCCGTGACCGCAAGCGTAAGAAGAAGTAGCCATTTCATCATCAGAATGCCTCCGCCACCTGGAAATAAAATCCGGCGCTCTCTTTGCCAAAACCGAGATCCAGCCGAATGTTCATGGCGGGTTTCACCTCAAAACGATAGCCCACGCCCGCGGTCGGCAGCAGCGGATGATGGCTTAAATCACCAATATCGCTGCCCAGCGCGCCAGCGCCCAGCCACACCACGTACCCGTGACGCCAGTTCAGCTTTCGTCGGTATTCTACCTGCCCGCTCACGACATCATTGTCGCGATAACGCCCCTGATAATAGCCGCGCAGTCGGCGGTCATCGCCGGCCATCGACAGCATATCCCAGGGAACATCACCGCGAGTAAAGCGCCCCCAAACGTCAAATGCCAGCACCGCTTTTTCATTCAACAGGTGATAGACGTTATATTGCAGCTCGGTGGCGGTAAAGTGGCTGTCTGAGCCAACGGAAGGATCGAACCAGGTATACTCGGCTTTAAAAAACTGCCCGTGCTCCGGGCGCGTCACCACATCCCGCGAGTCGTAGTTAACGCTGACGGTAGCCCCCGAAGAGAGCGGCGAGGTTGATGCATCGTAATGAGAAAATCGGTCGCCTTCGTGCGGCGAGTCAACGCTGGCCTGCATCGAAGAAAAATCCCACCCGGCGCCAATATAGAAATTGTCGATCACTTCGCGCATCAGTACCGGACGCAAACGTACGGAATTATTGGTGTAATCCTGCGCGCTCCCCTGCGCCGCGTCGTAGCCAATGCCCCAGAACCCCGTCGGAACTTTGGTTATCGCCCCATCGACAAACAGCCGCCAGCGATCATCGGTAAAAAAGGTATAATTGTTGACACCTATACCCAGTGCGCCGCTGGCGCTGATAAAACCGGTGAAGGAAAGCGAGGAGTTCTGCGTGCGGCTATCGTGGGGATCCACGCGGTAAAGCCCCGCAACGGCCATTCCCAGGCCCAGTTTCAGTTCAGGCGTATAAAAGGGGCCGGGTAGCACGCTCCAGTTAATGCCTTTGGCAGGATCGTATTGGTTATCCGCGCCAAGCGATGAAAGCAATTCATCCACTGATTTTTGGTCGAGCGATATCGCGCCTGCTGGCAGGGCCATCAGCATCAGCGTGCTGGTCAGCAACAGGCGGCAGCTGTTCATCAGAAGCGATATTCACCGGCAATGAAAAAACTATTGCGCTCGTTAAAGCCAATCTCGGTCAGGAGATTGAAGTGCGGCGTCATTTCATACTGCGTGCCGACCAGCATATTCCATGGCGAAGTGAGGCGCTGCTTGACGCGAAATCGTCCCTCCCCGTTCTGGTTCACCGCGTTAATCAGCGGCTGAAGCGTGGCGGGCATCTTCAGGTCTTCCAGGCTGCCTTTAAACTCCTGCTGGACATCCTGATACATGCTGCCCAACCAGAGACTCAGATGTGATGGCCCCACCGGCCCTTCGAAACTAAAGCGATAACCTACGCGCGGAGAAACCGTCAGGGCAGAGATCTTACCGTCCAGAATATCGAAATCGGTGCGCGTATAGTTGGTATCCACCAGCGCGAACCAGTTCTGGTAGCCACCGGCCAGGGTAATTCCGGTTCCCCAGGTGGTGCCTTTGAAATCGAGGGTGAAATCAATATTCTGCAACTGACCGCTCTCGTAAAGCTGATGCACAGACCCGGCGATAAGGCGATCCAGTCCGCGGTAACGCGAGGGATCCGCATTGACGGAAACGTTCGAGACCGACGAGCCGCGTGAGTGCCCCACCAGCCCATAAACGTTGAGGAATGGGAATACCCACATATCCAGACGCAGCGTTTCCGTTTTACTTTGCTCACGCGTGTGCCCGGCATCAATATCGAACATGTCGACGGGAATGGGGTGATCGCCTAACGCCAGTCCCGAAAAACTGATGCTCTGGACATCAATATTCTGCCGCATATTCATATAGTTGAGGTTGACGCCAAACGGCAACGGAATCGCATAGCCTCGCGCCCGCGCCTCGTCGCCCCAGACAGGAAAAGTCCGCTCCTCGCTTTCGGCTGCGGCGGCCAGGCCGGAGAACAAGATTAGCGGCACTACGGTGTTTATCCATCTCATCGGTCTTCTTCCCATTTGTTCAAAGGCCCCCCATTTACAGACCCGAGCCCACGTTGAAATAGACGGCCTGCTCGCTATCGCTAAAGGCCACATCAATACCGGTGTGCAAACCATATTCACGCGCAATCAGATAGCGGAACCCGGTGCCCCACGCCACCTCGGCGCTGCGGTACAGGTCAGCGCTGCTATTGGCGGCGCTGCCCGCGCCGATAAAACCCTGCACTATCCAGCGCGGCGTAACCCGCCAGGCAAGCTGCGTCTGTACAGTGCTGACGTCATTGCCCTGATAGCGATAGCGGGAAATGCCGCGCAGCGCGATGTAGGGTCGCGCCATCGGCGGCAGGTGGTTATCCTGAGGTGAGAGTGTTTGATAGTTTCCCGCCAGAGAGAGCGTCCATTCCGGGTTAAGCGGAATAAAAAACTTGCCATCCAGAGTCAATAAGTCGTAACGATAATCGCCGCCGAGCGCGCTACCGTAGAATTGATACTCGCCGTTCAGCGAGACGCCCTCTGACGGCCAGAAGAAGTTGTCGGTGGCATCATATTCCGCGACCACGCCAAAGCTCGATGAGATACTGCTGTCACCCAACACGCGCTGCCAGGCACGATCAATCAGGGGATTATTTTTGGCGGAAATGTCCATTCTGGCCCAAAATTGCGATGCGCCGAGAAACATCGGCGTATCGCCGAGTCGAAACAGCAGTTTCTGCATACCACCGTAGCCTTGAGTGGCGGTGTTGATCGCGCGATGCGAGTCAAAACCCGCAACGTCGCCAGTATAAATATCAAGATTGATATCAGCGTACCCACCGGCAACAAGGTAGCGAATATGGTCATCCTGCCAGGTGCGTCGGTGCCCACCGCCGACAAACCAGCTGCCGTTTTGCGTTCCGCCGCCGCCAAAGGCGCTTATCGCCGGTGGCGTATAGCGGCCATTATTCACCTTGCCTTTCCCGTGTAAAAACAGGCCGAATAGTCCGCCGCCGTAACCGACGGCCGGTTCAGTAATCACCACGGGGACCGGAAGAAAACCATAGGGGTTATCCTGCAAATAGCGGCTCATATCGAGCATGCCATCTTCGGGATCGAAAAGAGTGCTGGCTTCAGCCGGGCAAAGCGCCAAAGACAATAGCAATATTATCCATCGCCGCAATTGCGCCATAGCCATCACCCAGAAGAAATAATTATTGTTATTTTTCAGCGCAGAAGACTGCCTGAGCCCTCTGCTCTTCTGAGCTTAGACCAGACTTTGTTTAATTCAAGCAGGGCCAACAGAAGAGATGAACCCGGGGGGAATATAGCGTTCATCTTATATGTAGAAGGTTCATCGCCCGAACTG
>NZ_JANEWH010000152.1:0-10121 GCF_028069715.1 Kluyvera sp. Awk 3
GTTTTATTTATATCGTATTGCCGCTTAATCCGCTATTCCCATCATCGTTCCGGATAACTGTGAACCGCTGCCGATTTCCCGTCATGATTTTCTGGCATGATTCACATCCTTGTAAGCAACAGAAAACAAATACATTTAAATCTGTGTCTTAGATCGAAAAAAAGGATGCCTCTGATGATCAAGTTTAGCGCAACGCTTCTGGCCACGCTGATCGCCGCCAGCGTCAATGCGGCAACGGTGGACCTCCGTATCATGGAAACCACCGATCTTCATAGCAATATGATGGATTTTGATTACTACAAAGATACCGCCACCGAGAAGTTCGGCCTGGTCCGCACGGCGAGCCTGATTAACGCCGCTCGCGACGAGGTGAAGAACAGCGTGCTGGTGGATAACGGCGATGTTATTCAGGGTAGCCCAATGGGTGACTACGCGGCAGCAAAAGGGTTAAAGCAGGGCGATACGCACCCGGTGTATAAAGCGATGAACCTGCTCGACTACACGGTGGGTAACCTCGGCAACCACGAGTTCAACTACGGTCTGGATTATCTGCACAAAGCGCTGGCGGGTGCGAAATTCCCGTATATTAACGCCAATATCATCGACGTTAAGACCCAAAAACCGATGTTTACTCCGTATCTGATTAAAGAAACGGACGTAGTCGATAAAGATGGCAGCAAGCACACGCTGAAAATCGGCTATATCGGCTTTGTGCCGCCGCAGATCATGACCTGGGATAAAGCCAACCTGAGCGGCAAAGTCACCGTTAACGATATCACCGAAACCGCCCGCAAGTACGTGCCGGAGATGCGCGCCAACGGTGCGGACGTGGTGGTGGTGATTGCCCACTCCGGCCTCTCTGCCGATCCCTACCAGGCGATGGCGGAAAACTCGGTCTACTACTTAAGCCAGGTGCCGGGCGTTGACGCCATTATGTTCGGCCACGCCCACGCGGTGTTCCCGAGCAAAGACTTCGCCAGCATTAAAGGCGCGGATATCGCCAAAGGCACTCTGAATGGCGTTCCCGCGGTCATGCCGGGCATGTGGGGCGATCACCTGGGCGTGGTCGATCTGGTGCTGAACAATGACAGCGGCAAATGGCAAGTGACCTCGGCACAGGCGCAGGCGCGACCGATTTACGATGCGGCGGCGAAGAAATCGCTGGCGGCAGAAGACAGTAAGCTGGTCGATGCGCTGAAAGCCGACCACGATGCAACGCGTGAGTTCGTCAGCAAGCCGATCGGGAAATCCTCCGACAACATGTACAGCTACCTGTCGCTGGTGCAGGACGACCCAACCGTCCAGGTGGTTAACATGGCGCAGAAGGCCTACGTTGAGCACTATATTCAGGGCGATCCGGATCTGGCGAAACTGCCGGTGCTGTCTGCCGCCGCGCCGTTTAAAGTGGGTGGCCGTAAGAACGATCCGGCCAGCTATGTCGAAGTGGAAAAAGGCCAGCTCACCTTCCGCAACGCCGCCGATCTTTATCTCTACCCGAACACCCTGGTGGTGGTCAAAGCCAGCGGCAAAGAGGTGAAAGAGTGGCTGGAGTGCTCTGCCGGGCAGTTCAACCAGATCGATCCGCACAGCAGCAAGCCGCAGTCTCTGATCAACTGGGACGGCTTCCGCACCTATAACTTCGACGTGATTGACGGTGTGAACTATCAGGTTGATATCACTCAGCCTGCACGTTATGACGGTGAATGTCAGGTCGTTAACCCGAAGGCCGAGCGTATTAAGCATCTGACCTTCAACGGCAAGCTGATTGATCCAAACGCCACGTTCCTTGTCGCCACCAACAACTACCGTGCCTACGGCGGTAAGTTCGCGGGCACGGGTGACAGCCACATTGCCTTCGCCTCGCCGGACGAAAACCGCTCGGTGCTGGCGGCCTGGATTGGCGCCGAGTCGAAGAAAGCCGGTGAAATTCACCCGGCGGCGGACAACAACTGGCGTTTAGCGCCGATTCACAGCGACACCAAACTGGATATCCGCTTCGAAACCTCACCGTCAGAAAAAGCGGCGGCGTTTATCAAAGAAAAAGCGCAGTATCCGATGAAACAGGTGGCGACCGATGATATTGGCTTCGCGATTTATCAGCTGGATTTGAGTAAGTAAACAACGAGCCGACACAGGCGTTTTACGCCTGTGTCGGGCTCTGTTGCGCCATCACCAACGGCAAGTTCACCTCAATCCAGTCCGCCAGCGCCGCCACCTTTTCGCTCACCTCTTCTCCCAACGGGGTCAGGCTATACTCTACATGCGGCGGTACCACCGGGTAGGAAACGCGGTTGATAAAGCCATCCTGCTCAAGCGCCTGCAACGACTGGGCGAGCATTTTTTCACTCACGCCGCCCATTTTACGCCGCAGGTCGCTAAATCGGTGCGTACCCTCACGCAGCGCCACCAGAATCAGTACGCCCCAGCGGCTGGTCACATGTTTGAGTACGTCTCGCGAGGGACAGCGCTCGGCAAACAAATTGCCGTTACGCATCTTTTGCGTCAGCGTCGGATTATTTTCTTTCATACTTACCTTTCCGTACGTACTTACTAAAAGTTAGTTATGGTGTTAGCTTACCACAACACCATACGAACACGAAGGAGAATACCCATGATCGCGATTACCGGAGCCACCGGCCAACTGGGCCAACAGGTGTTTGCTAACCTGCTCAACACCACTGCCGCCAACCAACTCGTTGCCGTTGTCCGTAACCCGGCAAAAGCCGAAGCGCTAAGCCAGAAAGGCGTCGTTGTGCGTCAGGCCGACTACGGCGACGAAGCGGCGTTAACCAGGGCCCTGCAAGGTGTCGATAAGCTGCTGATTATCTCCTCCAGCGAAGTCGGCCAGCGCGCGCCACAGCACCGCAATATCATTAACGCCGCGAAAGCCGCAGGCGTAAAATTCATCGCCTATACCAGCCTGCTGCACGCCGACACTTCTCCGCTGGGGCTGGCCGACGAGCACGTCGCCACGGAAAAAATGCTGGCCGACTCCGGCATTCCTTTCGCGCTGCTGCGCAACGGCTGGTATACCGAAAACTATCTGGCGAGCGCGCCTGCCGCGCTGGAACACGGTGTGTTTATCGGGGCTGCCGGTGAAGGCAAAATCGCCTCCGCGACCCGTGCCGATTACGCCGCTGCCGCCGCGCGCGTGATAGCCGAAGACGGTCATGCCGGGAAGGTATATGAACTGGCGGGCGATCACGGCTGGACGCTGAGTGAACTGGCCGCTGAACTGGCAAAACAGAGCGGTAAGAACGTGGTTTACCAGAACCTGAGCCAGGCGGATTTTGCCGCCGCGCTGAAGAGCGTGGGCCTGCCTGCCGGACTGGCTGACATGCTCGCAGACTCAGACGTCGGCGCCTCGAAAGGCGGCCTGTTCGACGACAGTCATACGCTCAGCAAACTGATTGGTCGCCCGAGCACGCCCCTTGCCGAGAGTGTCAAAGGTATCCTGTAAGCGTTAAGAACGGGTTAAATGGGGTAGCGCCTCCGCGGGTCATCTCTGATAATGAAGGGATGACCCGGAGGGAGAAGTGACGTGGAAGGCGTACCAGAACAGTTCAACGACGAGAAAGACAGCGCACGCTTTCGCCACCTGGCGCAGGTGCCGGGCTTAGAGCTGTATCATGCCCATATCTCGCGTTACGCCTTTGAGCCCCACACCCACGAAGCGTTTGGTATCGGCGTGATTGAAGCCGGGGCTGAACGCTTTCGTTATCGTGGTACCCAGCATGTCGCGCCCACCCACTCTATCGTCACCATGAATCCGGACGAGCTGCATACCGGCGAAGCAGAAACCGCCGACGGCTGGCGTTACCGGATGATTTATCTCGACCCCGATCTGCTTGAAAGCGTCACCGGCATTCGCCACTGGTGGTTTGCCGATGCCACCCGTCACGATCCGCTTCGCGCGCTGCAAATTGGCCGCCAGATCCATGCCTTATGGCACACCGACGATCCGCTGGCGCAGAAAGGGCTGCTGCTGGATTTAATCGATACTTTTCAGCCGCTGGCCTGTCACGCGCCGGTGCTGGCCGAAGGAATTCACCGCTTCGCCCACGTGCGCGACTATCTGTACGACAACTACATGCATCCGATCACGCTCGATGAGCTGGCGAACGTCGCGGCGCTGAGCCCGTGGCACTTCCAGCGCCAGTTTAAGGCCCACTTCCACGTCACGCCGCACCAGATGCTGATGGCGGTACGCCTGTGGCGCGCCAAAGAGTTTCTCACCCGCGGCATGCCTGCTGCCGAAGTCGCAGCGGCCACCGGCCTGACCGACCAGTCTCATCTCACCCGAGCCTTTACCCAGCGCTATGGCATTACCCCCGTGCGTTATCAAAAACAGGTCACCCGTCGCTAATCAGCAATCTCGTACAATACTGAATCCATTTCCCCTCCTACACTTTGCGCATGTTTAACCGAAGTGGATATCACGATGATTAGCGGTGTGCTGTACGCCCTGTTAGCGGGTTTGATGTGGGGGCTGATTTTTGTCGGGCCGCTTATCGTGCCGGATTACCCGGCGATATTACAATCGATGGGGCGCTATCTGGCGCTGGGGCTGATAGCCCTGCCGCTGGCCTGGCTGGGCCGCGCACGCCTGTGCCAGCTCACGCGCAAAGACTGGTGGACGGCGCTATGGCTCACCATGATGGGCAACCTGATTTATTACTTCTGCCTGGCCAGCGCGATTCAGCGCACCGGTGCGCCTGTTTCCACGATGATCATCGGCACATTGCCTGTGGTGATACCGGTATTCGCCAACCTGCTTTATAGCCAGCGCGACGGCAAGCTTTCCTGGCTGCGGCTGATGCCCGCCCTGGTACTGATCGGTTTTGGGCTGCTGTGCGTCAACGTCGCCGAGCTGCATCAGGGGCTACCGAACTTTAGCGGCTGGCGCTACGGCTCGGGCATTGCGCTGGCGAGTATTTCGGTGGTCTGCTGGGCGTGGTATGCGCTGCGTAACGCCCGCTGGCTGCGAGAGAATCCGCATCAGCCGCCATTAATGTGGGCGACCGCACAGGCGCTGGTGACGCTGCCGGTTTCCATCGTGGGCTATATCGCGGCCTGCGCATGGCTAAATACCCAGACGCCGGATTTCTCACTGCCTTTTGGCCCGCGCCCAGCGGTATTTATTGGCCTGATGATGGCCATCGCCGTGCTGTGCTCGTGGGTCGGCGCGCTCTGCTGGAACGTGGCGAGCCAGCGGCTACCGACGGTGATCCTCGGGCCATTGATTGTCTTTGAAACGCTGGCAGGGCTACTGTACACCTTCCTGTTGCGCCAGGAGATGCCGCCAATATTGACGCTAAGCGGTGTTACCCTGCTGGTTATCGGCGTGGTGATTGCGGTGCGCTCGAAACCGCAGAAACCGGCGGTGGTGCCGGTTTCTGAGTCCTGAGGTTTAGAAGGTTTCCCAGTTCGCTTCACTCAGCGGCGTAGATTTTACCGCCGGAGTGAAAGCTTTCTTCACCGGTGCGGGCTGGCGCTGCTGCTGGCGGCTGATTTTAAACACGGCTACCGTCTGGTTCAGGCGTGCGGCCTGCTCTTCCAGCGCGGCGGCCGCGCTGGCTGACTCTTCCACCAGCGAGGCGTTCTGCTGCGTGACGCGGTCCATCTCGGCAACCGCCTGACCCACCTGATCGATACCGCGGCTCTGTTCATCAGAGGCCGAGGCGATTTCGCCCATGATGTCGCTGACGCGGGTCACCGCGTTGACGATCTCCGCCATCGTCTCTCCGGCTTCGTGTACCAGCGCGGAACCGGCGCTGACGCGATTGCCCGAGTCATCAATCAGCCCTTTAATCTCTTTTGCCGCTTGGGCGCTACGCTGCGCCAGCGTACGCACTTCCCCGGCGACCACCGCGAAACCGCGCCCCTGCTCGCCCGCGCGCGCGGCTTCCACCGCGGCATTCAGCGCCAGAATATTGGTCTGGAAGGCAATGCCATCAATCACGTTGGTAATCTGCGCAATTTTGCTGGAACTGGCGGCGATTTCGTCCATTGTGCGCACCACGCCGTCAACCACATTACCGCCCTTCTGCGCCGTTTCCGAAGCGTTATGGGCCAGCTGCGTCGCCTGACGGGCGTTATCGGCGTTCTGCTTCACCGTCGCGGTCAGTTGTTCCATGCTGGCTGCCGTCTCTTCCAGCGACGCCGCCTGTTGCTCGGTGCGCGAAGAGAGATCGTTGCTGCCGGCAGAGATTTCGCCCGCACCGGTATAGATGGTATCTGCGCCCTCACGCACCACGCCTACCGTCTTCGCCAATGATTGCTGCATGTCGTTGACGTTACGCGCCAGAAGGGCCATTTCATTGCTGCCCTCGGTATTGATGTCGTTGGTCAAATCGCCTTCTGCGATATGCCGAATGTGCGCCATCACGTTATGCAACGGCTTGAGCAACACGCGCTGCATGGCTATCCAGCTCACCACAATCACCGCCACCACCAGCAGCATGATCGCGCCAAGCGTCCACAGAATACGCACATAGTCGCTTTCATTTTGTTTGATGCCGGCATTCGTCAACGACGCCTGCGCCGCGCGCCAGTCTTGATAGACGGCCTGCATCGCCCGCTGCTTCTGTTCGGCGTTCTGCTTAAACATCTCCTCCAGCTTGCCTTCCGCCAGCAGCTCATTCATGCGTGCCAGCGTGGCGGAATAGATGCCGTATTGTTTCTCCAGGCTGTCCGACAGGTGACTATCCAGCCCCGGCGTTTCCGGCAGCGCGTAATATTTGTCGTAATGATGTTTTGCTTCAGCCAGCAGATTATTCGCCGTATCGACCAGCGTTTTCAGTTCGCCGCCGTTGACGCTGCTCGCCATCGTCCCCTGCAGACGCAGCATGCCGCGGTTAAGGGTCACGCGAGCCTGGTTAAGGCTAATCCATGCGTCAGTAAACTCGGCCACGTTCTGGCTGGAAAGCTGAGAGACGGTAAAGTTCTGCTTATCGTTATTCAGCGCGCGTACAAATACACCGGCTGAAATCATCTGCATCGCGCCCAACGCGACCAGAACAACAATCAGTACGGTGATTACTTTTATTCTTTTAAACATCATTTGCCTTTTTGTGCAGGTGATCTGAAGTCTCACTATCGGCAGCACGACGGGCTTATTTAATCGATTCAGGTCTTACCAGCGCTATTCTCAATAAGATTCAGCACGTTAAAGGGCAATAATTTTTTGTGACAACCATCACTTAAAATTCTCTCCCCATAAAGGGGTATATCCTCGCCATAAAGATGCATTTAAAATACATCTTATATTATTGATGACGAGGTAACTGCTATGGCCTTTCGCGACCAACCTTTAGGCGAGCTGGCGCTCTCTATCCCACGCGCATCCGCGCTGTTCCGTAAATATGATATGGATTACTGCTGCGGCGGTAAGCAGACACTTGGCCGTGCGGCCACTCGCAAAGATCTGGACGTTGCCGTGATTGAGGCCGAGCTGGCGAAACTGGCAGAAGAACCGGTGGAAAAAGACTGGCGTGCCGCGCCGTTGGCCGAAATCATCGACCACATCGTGGTGCGTTATCACGACCGTCACCGTGAACAGCTGCCGGAGCTGATTCTGCAGGCGACCAAAGTGGAACGCGTGCACGCCGACAAGCCGAACGTACCGAAAGGGCTGGCCAAATACCTGACCATGCTGCACCAGGAGCTTTCCAGCCATATGATGAAAGAGGAGCAGATTCTGTTCCCGATGATCAAACAGGGGATGGGTAGCCAGGCCATCGGGCCGATTAGCGTAATGGAAAGCGAGCACGATGAAGCGGGCGAACTGCTGGAAGTGATCAAGCACACGACCCAGAACGTCACCATTCCGCCGGAAGCCTGCACCACCTGGAAGGCGATGTACAACGGCATCAACGAGCTGATTGACGACCTGATGGAACACATCAGCCTCGAAAATAACGTGTTGTTCCCGCGCGCGCTCAAAGGCGAATAACGTTATCCCACGCCTCTCCATTCGGGAGGCGTTTTTTTACAGCAGCCCTTTCTGGCGGAAGGTTTCTCGCGTTGCCACGTTGAGATCCAGCCCCGCTAACGCTTCGGGTTTCACCCAGGCAATCTCCTGAAATTCTTCATTAAACGTCACATCACGATTGGCGCTCACGCAGTCGAAGATGAGATAAATCATATAGATTTGTTCCGTGGTACCGTCAGCGTAGGTTTTCACCCGTACATCGTCACGGAAGGCCCACGGCTTCACCTCGGTAATCTCCAGCGCATCGCCCAGCTCTTCGCGGATTTCGCGACGCAGCGCTTCTTCCATGGTTTCTCCCGCCTCCATGCCGCCACCGGACAGCGCCCACTGGCCGGGGAAAACGCCGCGGTCGTCGGCCATTTTGCACAGCAGGTATTCGCCCTGGTTTTGAATCACCGGGCAAACAATCGTTCTCTGACGCATTTTATCTCCATACGCTTTTCGTTTATGGCTTGGAAATTAGCACGTTGAGAAATGGGGGGCTACGAGATGGGGCGCAAAAACGAAGAAAGCGCCACAATGGGCGCTTTGTACGGTTTTCCTCTACGGCCCTCTGGGGAGAAGGCCGGAGAGAGGGCAAATATCTTACTTAGCCCGCTGATTCTTACGCAGGAACATCCACCCCAGACCCAGCACGATGAACCAAATCGGCGTCACCATCAGCGCTTCACGGGTATCGGTTTCCAGCGTCAGCAGGACCAGAACAAAGGCGAAGAACGCCATGCACACCCAGCACATCACCTTGCCCAGCGGCATTTTGTAGATGGATTTTTCATGCAGGTGCGGACGCTGCTTACGGTACACCAGGTAGGAGCACAGAATAATCGTCCAGACGAACATGAACAGAATCGCCGATACGGTGGTGATCATGGTGAAAGCCGCGATCACGCTTGGGTTGACCATCAGCATCACCACGCCGCCCAGCAGGCAGATACAGGAGAAGGTCAGCCCTTTCGCCGGTACCGCACGTTTGGAAAGCTTGGCGAACAGGCTCGGCGCTACGCCGTCCTGCGCCAGACCGAACAGCATACGGCTGGTAGAGAACACGCCGCTGTTGGCGGAAGAAGTCGCTGAGGTCAGCACCACGAAGTTGATAATGCTCGCCGCAGCCGGCAGGCCAACCAGCATGAACAGCTCAACGAACGGGCTCTTATCCGGTACGACTGAACTCCACGGCGTCACGGACATAATCACGATCAGCGCAAAGACGTAGAACATGATGATACGAATCGGAATCGAGTTGATCGCGCGCGGCAGCGATTTCTCCGGATCTTTGGTTTCTGCGGCGGTGGTGCCCACCAGCTCAATCCCCACGAACGCAAACACCGCTATCTGGAAGCCAGCAAAGAAACCGCTAATGCCTTTCGGGAACCAGCCGCCGTCGTTCCACAGATGCGCGAATGACGCCTCTACGCCGGTTGGCGAGGTAAAGTGCGTCAGTACCATCACCAGGCCGACGATAATCAGCGCCACGATGGCGACGATTTTGATCATCGCAAACCAGAACTCCATCTCACCAAACATCTTCACGGTGGCGAGGTTGAGGCCCAGCAGCAGCAGGACCACCGCCAGCGAGGCGACCCAGTCAGACAACCCGGGGAACCAGAATTGGGCATAGGCGGTGATCGCGACGACGTCCGCCATCCCGGTGACTACCCAGCAAAACCAGTAGGTCCAGCCGGTGAAATAACCCGCCCACGGGCCGAGCAGATCGGCCGCAAAGTCGCTGAATGATTTATATTCGAGATTGGAGAGCAGCAGCTCACCCATCGCGCGCATGACGAAGAACAGCATAAAACCGATGATCATATAAACAAAGATGATCGACGGCCCAGCGAGACTGATTGTTTTCCCCGAGCCCATAAACAGCCCGGTACCGATGGCACCGCCAATCGCAATCAACTGAATATGTCGGTTAGTAAGGTTTCGCCGTAGCGACTGTTCAGCCGGCTCCTGCTCTGAAGCAGCAGCGACTTTGATCTGATCAACCATGTGATTTTCTTCCTGTTGTTTCTGTCTGTGTTGTGCGGGCTCTACTGGCCCTTTATGTCGTCATGCAAAACGATCCCGGTTATAGGATGTCTCGATATTAGGTAAGAATCGGAGGGATGAATACTATGATTTAAAT
>NZ_JANEWH010000153.1:0-9882 GCF_028069715.1 Kluyvera sp. Awk 3
AGTATAAACTCTTAGGGATAGCACTCACCGCTCAGGGACACCTCTCTTTATTACTCTTAAATGACTGAGATGTAACTGTTAAGCTTGTGGCGATTCAATCATCTTCCCGGTCAGTCTCTTTTCGCTACACGCGTGAGGTCTCTCATGCCAGGCTTCCGGCGAGGAGCACTACTTCGAGCGTGCGGTCGGGAGACTGCTTGTTGAAAAAAGGGGCGCGTTCCATGATGAGGTATCAGTTGGCTCATCCCTGAGCGTGGATTAACGGATGACGGTGCGGCGCTGCTGCCACTGACGAATTTCAGCAGCATCGAAGACAACCAGTCGGGAAGAAAGGTGGACGGGGCGCGGAAAGTCGGTGTTTTTCATCAGGCGGTAAACTGACGATTCACTCATCGCCAGAAACTGGACCACCTGCCGTATACGCACGTTGCCGCTTTCGGGAAAAGCATTGTTACTATCAGCACGGGTTTTCATGATTGCACCTCACGGGAACAGAGTGTCGAAGCGGTTATAGCGCGGAACAGGAAGGGGAGGTATATGTCCGGAGGAAAAACTTAAGTCCAGAAAGAAAGTAATGAGTCCGGGAAGAGTTTCTTTGCCATCAAAAATGATGGCGCTAGATTAATTTATTGAAAATAAATGATTTTTATTCAATTGGCCCATCGAGATAAGATTTGCTATGGTTAACGAATGGCAACGTACGACTACAAACATATCATAATAGATGTGGCTATCTCACCGTTAGCTCTGAGCGAGAATACGTCCAGTACGGCACGCATGACACTTAAATGCTAGTCCCAATCACCTCCTTCCACCCACCTCTACGCACTTGGCATGTACCTCACCAGAATTGACAACGAATACAATATTGCAAGAGAGGTGACCCTATACTTCGGCACGCCTCCTAATACCGGCAAGATTAATGTGGCACTCCTTAGATAAGGGCTGCGATGCAATAACCATGCATCGTGCCAAGACTTCAACCCCTGATGATCAACGGGCGCCCGAAACACTTCACCATCGTGGGGAATTTGAACCTTTGTTAACTCAGCAAGCGGCCAATCCTGCAAAGCAATTCGTGCCTCGGATATCTGAAAGCGGATATCCGCGCGGGCCAGATCCCGGGTTTTATATATGCGTTTTCTGAACCGTTATTTATTCAGCGAACTGAAGAACGATTCGGCCACCTGATTATCGTGTGGTTTATGAAGGCGATACCCAGATTGATGGTGTTCCGGGGACCGCCGCGCCCATTGGCTTAACTTTCCTGAACTCTGCGGGTTCCAAAACTGGGAAATTGTTGCCGACGGACAGTGTGACAAACGTATTTGGCGGTATTTAAGTCACCTGTATAGATATGGCGATGCCGATGGTATTGATTAATGCTTCATCTCTGGGAAAACAGGAGGGGAATCTCCTGCGGAATTAGATGGCGATAGGGCATTTAAAGAAAGGCTGGAGAGTCTGCGTCTTCAGGCTGGCGCAGCTATGGGCTTAGGGGATGTGGCAAACAAGGTGATCTCTAAACCGGTTCTTCTCAGCCCGGCACGTAACGGCGGAACGATTCAGGTACGGTATTTCATACCGCACACACGCCATAAATCACTGGCGATTACCGAATCGATTGGTATTTCGACCGCAACGCTGATCGAAGGCTCCGTCGCGGCAAAAATTGTCACCGATCGTCCAAAGGGGCTCTTCACGAGTTCGGCGCAAAAACTATGTGATATTTATAGTTCCATCGGGTGTGCGCTAAGCTCTTTTCGTCCCCGATTGGGACCCCCTTTTGATTTCTTGTTTGACACTTGCAGTTGCCAGACCGCAAGGTGTTTTAACAAATCAAAAGGGGTTTTAATAAATAGCCCAAAGCTGAAAGCTTTCCGGAACCCCCAGCCTAGCTGGGGGTTTTCTATGCAAAAAAAGCCAGCGAGAGTCAGTCGCTGGCTAATAATACCGTTGAACGGTATTCAGAACGCGTAACGAACCTTCAGGCTAATGCCCTGACTGGTGAATTTTGTTCGCTGACTGGCATCGTATTGTACCGTGCCGTCAAGCACATCGCTGAACTTTGCCGTTACCCCAACACCAGCCATTGCAATCCAGGGGCTTTCACTCATGCCACTGTAGGTAAATGGCGAGTCGGCGGCACCGATAAATGCCGTGGTGGTCTCGCTGCGATCGTTCTTCGTATCGTAACCCGCCCCAACATAACCATGTACATCAACAATCTCCGATAGCTTGATACCTGCTTTCAGCTTGCTGGAAACAATCAGAGCCTCGGTTGTGGCCCCTCCTACCTTCAGGCCGACATCCGCTGCGCCAGTCTCCTGATAACCGTTATCCTTCACGCGATAGTAATCTGTACGCAGTTCAGGAGTAAGCGTCACATTGTCCTGAGGGTGGAAGGTGCTCTGGAACCCTAGCCCGGCCTGGAAGGTGTCACTATCGTAGTCAGAATGCGCCACACCATTGTAAGCGGTACTGCCATCGTTAGGGTTTTGAATATTCAGGTAACGATTACCCGTCGTATTATTTCGTCCAAAGCCAGTCTGCCAGGTCATCCCCGTATCTGGGGTAAAGTCATACCCGCCATATGCAAGAAGATTCCAGCTGTCCATGCGTGCGTCATGCCTGATATCGTCAGAATTATCGTTAACATCTGTGCGACTCATGCCTAAGGCCAGACCCAGTCGGGTTTTATCTAATATAAGACCATCGGCACCAATGGCGAATCCACGCGTATCTGCGTTATACCCGGCGTAATCTCCACGGCTGGACTGGTTATCCCAGCGCCCCACCGGGCGGATCCACAGATATCTCTCCGGATTAAACTCATTGGTATAACCCTGACCGCGTAAGGACTCCTGACGACCGCTGACAATGTCACCAAACGCTCGCAGGTTATTCATTGCAATGTACGGCATGCTGCCATCCATCAATGGGGCAAGTTGAACCACATTTTTGTGAACCTGACTGGCATTAAAGGACGAGGTGATTGCACAGACGGTGCTAGCCAGCGCGCCGGTGCAGTTCTTAGACCCGGTATAATTATTGTTGATGAGGTTATCCAGCGCGGTCCCGACGCCGACTAATGATGAATTATTACTGGTGGTAGTAATGGCATTTCCGACGGTAGTCAGTTTCGTCTCAGCAATTTTCAGCGAGTAGCTGGTGCCGGTTTGCACCTGAATAAACTGATAACGCAGCGAATCATCCAGTACCGACGAGGGTGAGCCCGTGATATTACTAGCCGTGACGACATCAACCAGTTCATCGCCATCAGCGAAGCTGGTGCTACCCTGGGTGATCACCAGCGTCCGTCCATTCAGTGCAGCGTTACCGGCAACATTCAGCTGACCATAGCGACTGGTGCTGTCTGCCTGCAACGCCAGGACACCATTGCTATTCTGTACGTAAGTATTTACGGTTGAGGGCTGCTGGCTGCTGAGTAACTCGAAAATACCGCTGTTACTCATCGCGCTGTTCGGCGCATTTACACGCCCAAGAATAATCCCCTCGTTATTGATCCCCCCCACGATTGTGCTTGTGCTGGACACCTGAATCGCATCACCAGTTAACGCGCCAATGATTCCTTTGTTTTCGAACTGATTTACCACGGCAGAATTCTCAATCACGACTGCATTACCACTGCCGCCGCCAATAATCGTCCCTGTATTGACCAGCGTACCGGTCTGAGACGTTCCGCCAAGGTATACACCAGCGACGCCGCCATCAATGATCCCCGTATTGAGCAACGTACTAATCGCCGCAGAATCACCAACGGTAATACCATTCCCATTCGGCGCGTAAATAACACCTCCATCAAGGTTTTGGATCGTTGTACCCTTAACCTTATTCCCGACATAGATACCGTTGCTGCCGGCCCCATTAACGGTGATATTCCCCTGGTTGGCGATTTGAGTGCTTTCAGTGGAGTTGGCATGAATGCCATCAGCGACTGCGCCTGATGTGGTGATACTCCCCGAGTTCTTAACCGACAACCGCGCGACAGCGTTCAGCAGGATCCCATTACCCGCGGCGCCGGTTGTGGTCAACGTCCCCTTATTCTCCAGCGCACTATCGGATACCTCTGCCACGTTTATGGCGTTACTGTTGTCACCAGGTGTACTAATTGTACCGCTATTAATAACCTGCGAATTATTTGTGGAAAAGAACCGGATACCATCACTGTCTGAAGAAATACTGCCATTATTCTGTAGGTTTGCGTTATGACTGGAAAAGTAGACTGCTTCAGTCCCTCCCGTCGTTTTAAACTGCGTGCCCGACGCAATTATCACGCTTTGCCCAAAAGTTTGAAACTTTTGCGGTACCGTAACGCTGTTATTACACGTTACCGTCGCGGCAGTCGGGTCTGTACAGTCAGCCCAAACCGCTGGTGCGGTCAACACTCCCGCACTTCCCAGGATACTGCTAATAACTAAACAACTAGTTCTCTTTTTCAAGCTGGTTCCTTAATATAAAGATACATTTATGATTAATTTAATTACATCACCTGATAGTTTGGGGTGGTTAGTATTGACTAATTATGCATCAGACCTAATACTTCGTCAGCTTAGTAAGCATAAAAACAATCATAGTTTATAAATCTTTTCCTCATGTCACTTTCATACGCTATTGCAGTACTGTGATATTGTTGCTCATTTCGTTTTTCACTCCCCAGTACGTCTTACACTACATGCAGCGGCCCTGATAAAGCTCTTTGCCATCGACGTTATAGACTTTCATGAATCCGTAGTGCTGCTCCCAATCCAGCGAGCCTTTGCACTTGGGCTGTTCATGGTGCCTGCTTTGAGATAACGTGGCTTGCTAATTGCGCGGCCTTCAGTGCTAAGGCGATTGCTTCGAAGAACTTCTCCCGGGTGTAGCTGGTCATGGCCGGTACAAACGCCGCCATCAGCATGCCCTTGTCGGAAAGCAGAACCATTTTCTTATCCAGGCGAATTTTGGCTTCCTGCAGCTGCTCATTCCGGCTGGCGCGCTGGAGGTACTCAGCGATAATTGCGATCACCTTTTTGGTTTGTTTCACAGTGGTTTCGTTCATGACTCACTCCCGATTTTCTCAATCTTATCCAGCAGCCGGCGACGAGTTAATTCCCCAAAATGACGGCGACCGGTCTCCTTGTGGTACATCTCGTTTTTCCCGGCACACCACATTTTTTCAGTCTCATGCAGCTTCATGCGCTTTGGGCCGTCTTTGGAGAGCACGATCCCCGTATGTGTTTTTACGATGTTCATTTCACTGCCCTCAGATGCGATACGGTCTTGCGGTAGCTGGCCCAGTCGAAGTTCACCCAGATGCCGTTGTCCATGGTTAAGAGGTCGATAACGCGAAGTCCCCGGGAATCCTGAAGCCCTGCATGATTCAGGTTCGTCAGAACGCCCACCGGTTTCATCTATGACAGGCGACGGTCAACAACCTGGTTCAGAATGACCTTCTCGCCGCTGCTGCCCCGCTGTATCGCCAGTCAGAAATATACGGTCGCCAGGGTGTGGAGCTGAGCCGTTCACTGCTGACGGGCTGGGGGGATGCATGCTGCAGGCTGCTGTCCCCGCTGGAAGAGGCGCTTCAGGGCTATGTCCTGACCGACGGCAAACTCCATGGTGACGATACGCCTGTCCAGGTGCTGCTGCCGGGTAATAAGAAGACGAAGACCGGGCGGTTGTGGACGTATGTTCGTGATGACCGCAATGCCGGGTCAGCGCTGGCGCCTGCCGTGTGGTTCGCTTACAGCCCGGATAGAAAAGGCATCCATCCGCAGACCCATCTTGCCGGCTTCAGCGGTGTGCTGCAGGCTGATTCGTATACCCGGATTGTCGGCTTCAATGGCTTTTATCTTGTGGGGATAACGTAGCCTCAGGTCTAATGCCAGCTCAGCATCCTGCGGATCATCCTTCGCACCGCTGGGCCAGAAAGCCTGTCGGTAGCGGGCCAGTGACAAAGCGTGTAATGGAAAAACAGTGACAAATGGGTACTTCTGGAGTGCATACACCACCGGGCCTTTATTCAGCTCAACGGCAATAGCAATCTTGCCTTTCGCCCTCTGGTGTAACTCATTGAGCCAGATATCAAGTGCCTCAGGCGTATGTTCAGTCACATGAAATATGCGATCACCGTTTTTAAACTGAACGCAGACATAGTGTTTTTTATCCGCCCAGTCCAAACCAAAATGAGCAGCAAACTGATCTTTCGCAGTCATCACCAACTCCTTTTTATCGGGGATTGGTATGCATTCCACGCTCTTCGAAAGAAATATAGTCAGCAGTTTTTCTGCATGCCCTGAGTATTCGTTAGCGAACGTGGAGCACTTACTGGCTCGAAAGCAAAGCGGCAATCATCAAATCACATGATTCAGGCACAATATTCGTAACCAATAAGCGCATACCCTGAATCACTTAAAAGTGTAACTCTCAGGGTGTGAATGACTATACCTGGCACAAAGTGGAAAATGTCACAGAGCTAAAGGTCTGCTGTGAGCGAGAAGCAGATGTTGGTAATTAAATGAGACGTTGATTTCGGGTTAACTGGAGTATCTAACCAATAATCGAGATCCCAAGACGCTCCATAATCAGTGACGCCTGATAGCTATCTAATTTGACTCCCTGTAAATCGACTCCCCGCACATCTAAGCTACCAAGATCCGAATTTGTCAGATCGCAGTGGGTAAAGTTGGCTGAACGCCAATCAAATGAAGAAAACTCTCCACCCGAAAGATCTGACCCGCAGAACGTTGCGCCAAGAACCTGAGTTCCATTCCAACGGTTTTCCCATAGCTCACACTTTTCAAGTATAACTTTTGATAAATTGGCATAGCTTAGGTTTGTGTTTGTTATATATGCACTACAAAACCAGGTACGAGTCGTTATCATATTCATAAAGCTTGCACCGCGAAAATCAGCCCCTTGAGCGCGACTGCTGCGAATTTCGATACCAAGAGCACTGACATTTTTGAAATTTGCCATCGATAAATCACAACTTTTGAAAATTGCATCCTTCAGATTTGCACGACTGAAATTACAACCGTTTTGGCTTTCTCGGTCATAGAACTGACAGCCAATAAACTCAGTACCGGTAAGATCGCAAGCAGAGAAATCACAGTTAAAAAACGTACTGTTTTCAATTTTTTTACCGGTAAAACGGTTTTTGTCAATTTTTTCACCAATTAAAGCCAACGCCATTATGATACCCCTGTTTTTTTATACAGCTTAATTGGCATGTTAAATAGATCTGGAGTGGTCGTCAATTGACATGTAAATCCCACTGGCGTCCACTCATGGCACGAAGCCGACTATACACCTGAAGTTTCAGAGCTTAATTGGTTCGCTACACTCGCCACTGGGAGCGACTACTTACGTTCTCTTCTCCCGTCCCATCTTCAGTACCTCATAAAAGGTCCCTCGCCCAAGCCCGTCTGACAACAATTCCCGCTCTTGAGCTAACGCTTTTAGCTTCCGAAGTATCCGATCCGAAGCCGGCTTATCAGACGTCCCATAACGCCCGTCAGTCTCCTCAACCAGTAGCTGAACCAGTAGCCAGCAGAGTCGGGCAGTATTCTCCCGTGCCTTGTCGCGTTTATGCATCCCACGCTGGGAAGGTTGTGCTGAAGTAGTGAGATCTGGTAGCGCGTCGTCACCGAGCGTCTTCAGCCACTTGCGGCCACGGCTGTTACGTGACAGTTTCATCACCGCCTTCAGGCTGCGGGCCTTAATTTCTGGTGGCGTGAGTTCGTCATCAATAAGCCGCCAGGCCAGGGCGAACATTTCATCGGCATAGAACATGCGTTTATTCGCCGGGGCGCTGACCATGCCTGTGGCTTTGATGGTGCGGCTGATAGCGTCGTGTAGGATACGGTAATTTTCCTGATGTTCTTCCGGCAGGGCGTTTGCCGGTTGGGATGCATCAAGGCCGAGAAGCAGAAGGGCGAGATGCCGCGCTTCCAGCAGCGGCATATCACATTCCCGCTCAAACAGATTCTGACGAATGGGACTGGTCACATTATTCTCCTTCCACGATCCGCAGTGGTTCTTCTTCACCGAGCAGCGCCTGCCGTCTGGCGGCATCAACGTAGTTTCCCCACCACTGCATCAGCGGTCGCCTTTGTTCCAGATAGTCGCTGCGGTTGTAGGCCGCTTCGATCTCGTCTTCTTTCTGGTGTGCCAGTGCAGATTCCAGAACTTCACGGGGGAAATGACCTGCGCCTGCGGTCCTGGCGATGCTGCGCATGCCGTGGGCGACCAGTTCACCGCCGAAACCCATACGGATAAGCGCGGCGTTCGCGGTCTGCTGGTGCATATGCTCCAGCGGTTTGCGTATGCTGGGGAAGACCCACGGGCGATGGCGGCTGACGGGCTCCATGATCTGAAGAATGCGCAGCGCCTGTTTGCTCAGCGGCACTGTGTGCGAACGGTCCATCTTCATAAAAGTATCGGGGATGCGCCATTCCGCTTTTTTCATATCGATGTCGCACCAGCGGGCACTGACGGCTTCGCCGGGGCGAACCCAGGTCAGTAGCTCCCATTCGATAAGGCAGCGGGTTTCCTTGCGGATAGAGGCGTTCTGTAAGGCCAGCATCAGCCTGCCCAGCTCGCTGGGGTGAAGGGCGGGCATGTTCTGCTTTTTCGGTTTCTTAAAGCGGGCGACCAGGTTGTCAGCCGGATTGAACTCGATGAGCTCTTCGGAGATGGCGAAGCGGAAGATTTCATTGAGCCGTGAGATAACCCGCCGCAGCGTTTCGAGGATGCCCTGTTCTTCCAGCGGTGTGAGGTGTTCCTTGAGCATCTTCGGGCGGATCTCTGTGACGGGCGTGTTACCCAGAGAGGGGAAGACGTGCATCTCCAGCGAGCGCCAGACATCTTTGGCGTGATCTTCGCTAAGATCGCTGGTCCGTTTTTTCTCTTTGAGCCACTGTTCCGCAACTTTTTCCAGCGTGCATTCATTCTGGATACGTTTTTCTTCGGCTATTGCTGCTAAGTGTTGACGGGGATCTATGCCCTGCCAGAGCAGTCGTCTGTATTTCGTGCGAGTTTCGCGAGCCATGGCCAGTGTAACGACCGGGTAAGGGCCAAGGCTGGTTTTGGTGCGCTTTTTGGTGACGGGATGATAATACTCGAAATGCCAGGCCTTCCTCCCTGAAGTCTTAACCAGCAAGTACAGGCCTTCACCGTCCCGTAGCTCATAGTCCGTGCTACGGGGCTTAGCGCCAGCGATCTCCACATTTGTTAAGGGTTTCAGTTGCTTAGGCATGTTTTAGCACCACGCTTTTTTAGCCCCACGATACCGTGGTGCTAAACATGGTGCCAAAAGGTCAAGATTCATACAGAGATCATGACCACACATGCAACAAAAAAGCCTGCAACTCGTTGAAGTTACAGGCTTTTTTAAGGTTCATGATGCATCATGAATGAATGTTTGGTGGAGCTGGCGGGAGTTGAACCCGCGTCCGAAATTCCTACACTCTTCCAAGTGCTGAGGAAAAACAATGATTTGTAAAAAAATCAATTAGTTAGATGCCAGTGGCTGACAGTAATTAACAACATGTGACACATTGAGTGGACACTAAGTGGATCATCTAACACGATCTATGGACAGCCCTTCAGCCATGGCGTTTCTACGAGTAATAGAGTTCCAACCGCCAAAAATCTCATAACTGCCTTGAACATAGCGCTCGATATTATCAACTTGAGACATAAAATTGTCATCTTGCGCGATTTCTAATGCATCTCCAATCGTCAGGTATGCCTTCCAATAAGCTAATATTGCTTCTCTGATATTATCCTCATCATTAAATTTTGATTTCAATGTTAGAAAATTACCTTCTCCGTCGAACGTTTCTGTAAAATAAAGTTGGGAATTCTCAATAGGTG
>NZ_JANEWH010000154.1:0-9750 GCF_028069715.1 Kluyvera sp. Awk 3
ATTAAGAATCTTTATAAAATATTCGGCGAGCATCCACAGCGAGCATTTAAATATATCGACAAAGGTTTCAGCAAAGAGCAAATTCTGGAAAAAACAGGGTTATCGCTTGGCGTCAAAGATGCCAGTCTGGCCATTGAAGAAGGCGAGATATTTGTCATCATGGGGTTATCCGGCTCCGGCAAATCCACCATGGTACGCCTTCTCAATCGTCTGATTGAACCGACTCGTGGACAGGTGCTGATTGACGGCGTGGATATTGCCAAAATATCCGACGCCGAGCTTCGCGATGTCCGCCGTAAAAAAATTGCAATGGTCTTCCAGTCATTCGCTCTCATGCCACACATGAGCGTACTGGATAACACCGCGTTTGGCATGGATCTGGCCGGTGTGCCGGTGAAAGAGCGCCAGGAGAAAGCGTTGGACGCGCTACGCCAGGTGGGCCTTGAAAACTATGCGCACGCTTATCCTGACGAACTCTCCGGCGGGATGCGTCAACGCGTCGGTTTAGCCCGCGCGCTGGCCATTAACCCTGATATCCTGTTAATGGATGAAGCCTTCTCGGCGCTCGATCCGTTAATTCGTACCGAGATGCAGGATGAGTTAGTCAAATTACAGGCCAAACATCAGCGGACCGTGGTATTTATTTCCCACGACCTTGATGAAGCTATGCGAATTGGCGATCGCATTGCCATTATGCAAAATGGCGAAGTGGTGCAGATCGGTACCCCGGATGAAATTCTGAATAATCCGGCAAATGATTATGTCCGCACCTTCTTCCGCGGTGTGGATATTAGCCAGGTATTTAGCGCCAAGGATATTGCGCGCCGTAATCCGGATGGTCTGATCCGTAAAACACCGGGCTTTGGTCCGCGCTCAGCCCTCAAATTACTGCAGGATGATGACCGTGAATACGGCTACGTCATCGAACGCGGGAATAAGTTTGTCGGTATTGTCTCCATTGATTCCCTGAAAGAGGCGTTAAAAGCCAACCAGGGAATTGACGCGGCGCTTCTTGATGAGCCACTGGCCGTCGATGCGCAAACGCCACTCAGCGAATTGCTCTCTCATGTGGGCCATGCCCCCTGCGCCGTACCGGTTGTTGGAGAAGAGCAGCAGTACGTCGGCGTTATTTCAAAAAGAATGCTGCTACAGGCATTAGATCGCGAGGGGGCAAACAACAATGGCTGATCAATCTAACCCGTGGGATACCACACCGGCCGCCGATAGCGCGGCTAACTCCGCCGATGCCTGGGGTTCACCGGCTTCGGCACCGTCCGGCGGCAACGCCGACTGGCTGCACAGCGCGCCTGCGCCACAGCCTGAACACTTCGACATTATGGACCCGTTCCATAAGACGCTGATCCCGCTCGATAGCTGGGTGACGCACGGTATCGACTGGGTAGTCACGCACTTCCGTCCGCTGTTCCAGGGCATTCGCGTTCCTGTCGATTACATCCTGAGCGCCTTTCAGCAGCTGCTGCTGGGGATGCCTGCGCCGGTGGCGATCGTGCTGTTCGCCCTGATTGCCTGGCAGATTTCCAGCGTTGGGATGGGCATCGCGACCTTTATTTCGCTGATTGCCATCGGCGCCATCGGTGCCTGGTCGCAGGCGATGATCACTCTGGCGCTGGTGCTCACCGCCCTGCTGTTCTGCGTGGTGATAGGCCTGCCGCTGGGGATCTGGCTGGCGCGTAGCCCGCGGGCGGCGAAGATTATTCGCCCACTGCTTGATGCGATGCAGACAACTCCGGCGTTCGTCTACCTGGTGCCGATCGTCATGCTGTTCGGTATCGGTAACGTGCCGGGCGTAGTGGTAACCATTATCTTCGCCCTGCCACCGATTGTGCGTCTGACCATTCTGGGGATTAACCAGGTACCGGCGGACCTGATTGAAGCTTCGCGCTCCTTCGGCGCCAGCCCGCGTCAGATGCTGTTCAAAGTACAGCTGCCGCTGGCCATGCCGACCATTATGGCGGGCGTGAACCAGACGCTGATGCTGGCCCTGTCGATGGTGGTTATCGCCTCGATGATCGCCGTCGGCGGTCTGGGTCAGATGGTGCTGCGCGGTATTGGCCGTCTTGATATGGGCCTGGCGACGGTTGGCGGCGTGGGGATCGTTATCCTCGCCATTATCCTCGACCGCCTGACGCAGGCCGTAGGCCGGGACTCCCGCAGCCGTGGCAACCGCCGCTGGTACAGCACCGGCCCGTTGGGTCTGCTGCTTCGCCCTTTCACTAAGTAACCATCGTGTTGGCCCGCGCTGCCGGGCCAACGCTCCACGACTATCACTATTAAAGGAACAACGATGCGACACTCATTTGTCTTAGCCACTGCTTTTACCACGCTGGTCTCCACCAGCGCGTTTGCTGCCGACCTTCCAGGGAAAGGCATTACCGTTCAGCCGGTGCAGAGCACCCTGTCAGAAGAGACCTTCCAGACGCTGCTGGTGAGCCGCGCGCTGGAAAAACTGGGCTACACCGTCAGTAAACCGAACGAAGTCGATTACAACGTCGGCTACACCTCGATCGCCGCCGGCGATGCGACGTTCACTGCCGTCAACTGGATCCCGCTGCATAACGACATGTACGCCGCGGCGGGCGGGGATAAGAAGTTCTATCGTGAAGGGACGCTGGTTGGCGGCGCGGCACAGGGTTATTTGATCGATAAGAAAACCGCCGATCAATACCACATCACTAATATTGCTCAGCTGAAAGATCCAAAGATCGCCAAACTGTTCGACACCAACGGTAACGGCAAAGCCGACCTGACTGGCTGTACGCCAGGCTGGGGCTGTGAAGCGGCCATCAATCACCAGCTGGACGCTTACGACCTGAACAAAACCGTCGATCATAATCAGGGTAACTACGCGGCGATGATGGCCGACACCATTACCCGTTTTAAAGAAGGCAAACCAATCTTCTACTACACCTGGACGCCGTACTGGGTGAGCGATGTGCTGAAACCGGGTAAAGACGTGGTGTGGCTGCAGGTGCCGTTCTCTTCCCTGCCGGGCGTACCGAAAGATGCCGACACCAAGCTGCCTAACGGCGCTAACTACGGCTTCCCGGTAAGCACCATCCACATCGTCGCCAACAAAGCCTGGGCTGAGAAAAACCCGGCGGCCGCGAAACTGTTCGCCATTATGAAACTGCCGCTGTCTGACATTAACGCGCAGAACTCCATGATGCATGCCGGTAAGGCATCCGAAGCCGACGTTCAGGGCCAGGTGGATGGCTGGATTAAAGCCCACCAGCAGGTATTTGACGGCTGGGTAAAAGAAGCGCTGGCCGCGCAGAATAAGGCCTGATAAGCGTAGCTGTATCGGACAAAGCCGCCACCGTTCGCCGGATGGCGGCTTTGTCTTATCCGGCCTGTACGAGGCCAGCCCGCCATCAAAAAGCACGTTCCGCTACGCGACATGTTCCCGCATCTCCCTGCCTTTCGTTATTATCGTCCCTATTCTTCCTCACATTCTTAATACCATGACTAAACCTGCTCACGGGCTTAGCCCAGCGTTAATCGCCTTAATGTCCATCGCCACTGGTCTCGCCGTTGCCAGTAACTACTATGCGCAGCCACTGCTGGAGACCATCGCCCGTAATTTCTCACTGAGCGCCGGACAGGCGGGCTTTATCGTTACCGCCGCCCAGTTAGGCTACGCCGCCGGGCTGCTGTTTCTCGTACCGCTGGGCGATATGTTTGAACGTCGCGCGCTGATTGTCACCATGACGCTGCTCGCCGCGGGAGGCATGTTGATCACCGCCAGCAGCAGTTCGCTGGGCATGATGATCCTCGGTACCGCCCTTACGGGACTCTTCTCCGTCGTCGCGCAGCTTCTGGTGCCGATGGCGGCCACCCTCGCCTCACCGGAAAAGCGCGGCAAGGTGGTCGGAACCGTGATGAGCGGATTGCTGTTGGGTATTCTGCTGGCGCGAACCGTCGCCGGACTGCTGGCAAGCCTCGGCGGCTGGCGTACCGTTTACTGGGTCGCCAGCGTGCTGATGTTGGTACTGGCCTTCGCCCTGTGGCGTGGCCTACCGAAACTCAAGCAGGAGACGCACCTCAACTACCCACAGCTGCTCGGCTCCATCTTTAGCCTCTTTGCGCACGATAAGCTGCTGCGCACCCGCGCGCTGCTCGGTTGCCTGACGTTTGCCAACTTTAGCATTCTGTGGACCTCAATGGCGTTTCTGCTCTCGGGCGCACCGTTCAACTACTCGGAAGGCACGATCGGCCTGTTTGGTCTGGCGGGCGCGGCAGGCGCGCTGGGCGCACGTCCTGTCGGCGGGCTGGCGGATAAAGGCAAAGCGCACCTGACAACCACCTGGGGCCTGGTGTTGCTGCTGCTTTCCTGGGTGGCGATTGGGTACGGCCAGACCTCCGCCATTGCGCTGATTATCGGTATTCTGGTGCTCGATCTGACGGTTCAGGGCGTGCATATCACCAATCAGACGGTGATTTATCGCGTGCAGCCGGACGCCCGTAACCGACTCACCGCAGGCTACATGACCAGCTACTTTATCGGTGGTGCGGCAGGGTCGCTGTTGTCGGCCTGGGCCTGGCAGCATGCCGGCTGGCTCGGTGTCTGTGCGGCTGGCGCGGCGATATCCGTCGCCAACCTGTTGGTCTGGTGGTGGGGCTACCATCGGCAGGCAGCCGAGTAGTGACCAGGGGGTGATGAGCATACGTATTCATCACCCCTATGCCATAGACCAATCACATAAATTACTGGCAATAATTCATTTACTTTATTTGTCACTGTCGTTACTATATCGGCTGTAACTAATGAGGTAATGCCCAGATGGATAGTTCGTTTACGCCCATTGAACAAATGCTGAAATTTCGCGCCAGCCGCTGCGAAGAGTTCCCTTTCCAGGAAATTCTCCTGACTCGCCTGTGCATGCACATGCAGGGTAAGCTGCTGGATAACCGCAATAAAATGCTGAAAGCTCAAGGGATTAACGAGACGTTGTTTATGGCGCTAATCACGCTGGAGTCTCAAGAAAATCACAGCATTCAGCCCTCCGAACTCAGCTGCGCGCTCGGGTCATCGCGTACCAACGCCACCCGCATCGCCGATGAACTGGAAAAACGCGGCTGGATTGAACGTCGTGAAAGCGACAATGACCGCCGCTGCCTGCATCTGCAGCTCACCGACAAAGGTCGCGAATTCCTGAACGAGGTTCTGCCTCCGCAGCATCACTGCCTGCATCAGCTCTGGTCGTCTCTCAGCGCGGCTGAGAAAGATCAGCTTGAGCATATCACCCGCAAACTTCTTACCCGTCTGGATCAGATGGAAGAGGATGGCTCAGTACTCGACGCCCTGCGCTGATACTACCGCGATCGCAAGGAAAACAAACAGGCCAGCAGATAACCCCTGCTGGCCTTTCTGGTAAACAGGTCGGCGTTGCCGATATCAATAATAAGAAATGTGGAGAATCACATGAGCGCAAATGCGGAGACTCAAACCCCGCAGCAACCCGCCAACAAGAAAGGCAAACGTAAACGCGCCCTCATCTTGTTGACCTTGCTCTTTGTTATTATTGCCGTGGCCTATGGGGCCTACTGGTTTTTGGTTCTGCGTCACTTCGAAGAAACCGATGACGCTTACGTGGCAGGGAACCAGGTACAAATCATGGCGCAGGTGTCCGGCAGCGTGACGAAAGTCTGGGCCGACAACACCGACTACATCCAGCAGGGTGACGTGCTGGTCACGCTTGACCAGACCGACGCCCAGCAGGCGTTTGAAAAAGCGCAGACCCAGCTGGCCTCCAGCGTGCGTCAGATGCGCCAGTTGATGATCAACAACAAGCAGCTGCAGGCGAATATCGATATTCGCAAAACCACGCTGGCTCAGGCGCAAACCGACCTCAACCGTCGTATTCCGCTGGGCAGCGCTAATCTGATTGGCCGTGAAGAGCTGCAGCACGCGAAAGATGCGGTGACCAGCGCTCAGGCGGCTCTCGATGTGGCGGTACAACAGTACAACGCTAACCAGGCGATGATTCTGGGTACCAAACTGGAAGATCAGCCAACGGTTCGCCAGGCCGCAACCGACGTTCGTAACGCCTGGCTTGCCCTGCAACGTACCAAAATTGTCAGTCCGATGAGCGGCTATGTTTCCCGCCGTTCCGTCCAGCCGGGCGCGCAGATTAGCCCAACCACCCCGCTGATGGCCGTAGTACCGGCCAGCAACCTGTGGGTAGACGCGAACTTTAAAGAGACGCAGCTGGCGCACATGCGTATCGGCCAGCCGGTGACGGTCATCAGTGATATCTACGGCGACGACGTCAAGTACACCGGGAAAGTAGTCGGTCTCGATATGGGTACCGGCAGCGCCTTCTCGCTGCTGCCGGCACAGAACGCCACCGGTAACTGGATCAAAGTCGTGCAGCGTCTGCCGGTGCGTATTGAACTGGATGCCGATCAGCTGGCGAAACACCCGCTGCGTATCGGTCTCTCTACGTTGGTGAAGGTTGATACCTCCAACCGCGACGGTCAGATGCTGGCTAACCAGATTCGTACCAGCCCGGTTTACGAGAGCAATGCGCGTGAAATCAGCCTCGATCCGGTGAACAAGCTGATTAACGACATCGTCCAGGCCAACGCCAACTAATGCTGGGGTGCGCGTAATGCAACAGCAAAAACCGCTGGAAGGCGCGCAGCTGGTCATTATGACCATTGCGCTGTCGCTGGCCACCTTTATGCAGGTGCTGGACTCCACCATCGCGAACG
The DNA here is from genome assembly GCF_028069715.1 of Kluyvera sp. Awk 3. NCBI lineage: Bacteria > Pseudomonadati > Pseudomonadota > Gammaproteobacteria > Enterobacterales > Enterobacteriaceae > Kluyvera > Kluyvera sp. Awk 3. The sequence goes on from NZ_JANEWH010000154.1 coordinate 6,736, forward strand.
TGGCTATCCCCACCATCGCCGGTAACCTTGGCTCATCGCTGAGCCAGGGGACGTGGGTTATCACCTCATTCGGGGTCGCGAACGCCATCTCCATTCCGATTACCGGCTGGCTGGCGAAGCGCGTCGGTGAGGTGAAGCTGTTCCTGTGGTCGACCGTCGCCTTTGTCATTGCGTCCTGGGCGTGCGGGATGTCCAACAGCCTGAGCATGCTGATCTTCTTCCGCGTGATTCAGGGGATCGTTGCCGGGCCGTTGATCCCGCTGTCGCAGAGTCTGCTGCTCAGCAACTATCCCCCCGCCAAACGCTCAATCGCGCTGGCGCTGTGGTCGATGACGGTGATTGTGGCTCCGATCTGCGGGCCGATCCTCGGCGGCTACATCAGCGATAACTACCACTGGGGCTGGATCTTCTTTATCAACGTGCCGATTGGCGCGATAGTGGTACTGTTAAGCCTCCAGACACTGCGCGGGCGTGAGACCCGTACCGAGCAAAGGCGTATCGACGGCATTGGCCTGGCGCTGCTGGTGCTGGGGATTGGTAGCCTGCAGGTGATGCTCGACCAGGGGAAAGAGCTCGACTGGTTTAACTCCACGGAAATTATCGTGCTGACCATCGTGGCGGTGGTGTCGCTGAGCTTCCTGATCGTCTGGGAGTTGACCGACGATAACCCGATAGTCGATCTATCGTTGTTTAAGTCGCGAAACTTTACCATCGGCTGTTTGTGTATCAGCCTGGCCTATATGCTCTACTTCGGCGCGATTGTTTTGCTGCCGCAGCTATTGCAGGAGGTCTACGGTTATACCGCAACCTGGGCCGGTCTGGCTTCAGCGCCGGTGGGCGTCATTCCGGTGCTGCTGTCGCCGATTATCGGCCGCTTTGCCCATAAGCTGGATATGCGCCGTCTGGTGACCTTCAGCTTTATTATGTATGCCGTGTGCTTCTACTGGCGTGCCTACACCTTCGAACCGGGAATGGACTTCGGCGCCTCGGCGTGGCCGCAGTTTATTCAGGGCTTCGCCGTCGCGTGCTTCTTCATGCCGTTGACCACCATCACGCTTTCCGGGCTACCGCCTGAGCGTCTGGCGGCCGCATCGAGTCTGTCGAACTTTACCCGTACGCTGGCAGGCTCTATCGGGACGTCGATTACCACCACGCTGTGGACTAACCGTGAAGCGATGCACCACGCGCAGCTCACCGAGTCGGTGACGCCGTTCAACCCCAATGCCCAGCAGATGTATGATCAGCTGCAAGGCATGGGGATGACGCAGCAGCAGGCTTCCGGCTGGATAGCCCAGCAGATTACCAACCAGGGGCTGATTGTCTCAGCCAATGAAATCTTCTGGATTTCGGCGGGGATCTTCCTGGTGCTGCTGGGGCTGGTATGGTTCGCCAGACCGCCATTTGGCGCAGGCAGCGGGGGTGGAGGCGCTCACTAGTTAAAAAGCCAGCTCAAGCGAGCTGGCTTTTTTTTACCCAGAACTACTGAGCCGACGTATTCGCGAACGTACCGTTTTTCAGATCCGCAACCACGTTATTCATACGACCTTCGTTTAAACCGTAGAACTTAATGGCAAACGCCGTGAGAATATAAAAAACCGCCGGAACAATCGTAAATAACAGCATGACGCCCTGAGCGGCGGAAGAAGACTGTACAGCCACGCCGGATTCGTAATGGAAATAAGCCAATACCCAACCTAAAATGGCGCCACCGACGGCAACCCCCAGCTTAATAATGAATATATTGGCCGCAACATTCATACCAGTAATGCGACGCTGCGTTTTCCATTCGCCGTAATTATTAGTATCGGTGATCATCGACCACTGCAATGCACCGTTGCCGCCCTGAATAATGGAAATAATAATGTGAATGACAAATATCGCTATCCATGCCTGCGGAGGAACGAAGAAACAAATAACGCCAAATGCGGCGGTGAGCAGGTTAATCCAGAATGACAGCTTCACCTTGCAAAAACGGGTACCAAACGGTTTTGCCAGCACGGACCCCGCCATGGAAGCAAACATCCCGCCAAGCATAAACAGAGAAATAATATCAGCGCCTTTATTCAGCACCGTATTGATGTAATACACCACCGCGCCGCCACGCAGCACCACGGCAACCAGCATCATGAAGTTATAGACGGAGAGAATCAGCCACTGATCATTTTTGAAGAGAATTTTAACGTCGCGCGCAATATTGAGATTCTCTTCTTTGATCGGCTGAACGCGTTCTTTGGTGGTGAAGAAACAGGTGATAAACATCAGGCAGCCAATCACCCCAAACAGAGCCATAGAAACCTGGATGCCAGTCGCCCGATCGCCCGGATAGAGGAAATCGGCCAGCGGGAGAATAAGCGCGGTGCCCAGCGCGCCGCCAATCGGCGTAATAGCAAAGCGCCAGGACTGCAAAGACAGGCTTTCGCGCGGGTCGGAGGTAAGCGCCGCGCCCAGCGAGCAATAAGGGATGTTAATCGCGGTGTACATCAGCGTCATAAAGATATACGCCGCGACCGCGTAAACCACTTTGCCGGTATCCGAGAAAGACGGGATGGAATAGACCAGCACGCAACTGACGGCAAACGGCACACAAATCGCCAGCAGCCATGGACGGAAGCGGCCCCAGCGCGTAGAAGTCGCATCGGCGATGGCCCCCATAATCGGATCGGTTATTGCATCCAGCAGCCGGACCAGCAGGAACATAGTGCCCATTACCGCAGGCGGCAGGCCGTAAATATCGGTGTAAAAATAGGCCAGAATAGCCACTGACGAGTCAAAAACAATATGACTGGCGGCATCCCCAAGGCTATAGCCAATCTTCTCCCGAATAGAAATTCTATCCCCTGTAGACATATACACTCCCGTTTTAATTTTTGGTAATGAAACCGGTTTCTTTGGAGGTATTTTTGACAGTTACGGGGCGGGATTCCATTATGTTTTTCGACTATTCGATTACGTTTTTCATTTTATGTGATCGACAAACGGATTAATGCCGGCATCCAAAATCATTTTGTTTAACAG
>NZ_JANEWH010000155.1:0-9696 GCF_028069715.1 Kluyvera sp. Awk 3
CAATAAATACATCATGAGATTCCACTATGTCACTGCTAACCGATATCTATAACGCAAGTCTGGAAGCCCATACTGCTCTTCGCCCTCAGGTCAGAGAAACTCCGTGCGATCGCAGTCATATCCTTTCGACGCTTTACGGATGCGATCTTTTTCTGAAAGGTGAACATCTACAGCACACCGGTTCGTTTAAATTCCGTGGAGCCAGCAACAAGATCCGTAAGCTTTCAGCGGAACAAAAGGCGCAGGGGGTGATCACGGCATCATCCGGCAATCATGGTCAGGCGATGGCGCTGGCTGGGGCAATTGCTGGTGTTGCTGTTACCGTTTTTGCCTCTGCTACGGCATCGCCACAGAAACTGGAGGCTATCCGGGCTTATGGCGCAACGTTAACCATGATTGATAAGGATGCGCTCAGCGTTGAACTGGAGGCATCGGAAACTGCGGCCCGGCAGGGTAAAATCTATGTTTCACCTTACAACGATCCAGACGTTATTGCCGGGCAAGGAACGGTGGGGTTTGAGCTGCATGAAGCGGGGCATACTCTGGATGCTGTATTTGTGGCAGTCGGTGGGGGCGGGCTTATTTCAGGTATCGGCGCGGTGATGAAACAGCTGTCACCGGCAACCCGTGTTATAGGCTGTTGGCCCACCGGGTCGGTGGCAATGTATGCCTCCCTGCAGGCTGGCAAAATTGTTGAGTCAGAGGAGCATGACACGCTATCTGACGGTACAGCCGGTGGGCTTGAGCCCGGGACGGTGACTTTCCCTCTGTGTCAGTCTGTCATCGATGACTGCGTTCTGGTCAGCGAGGCTGAAATTAAAGCAGCGATGAAGGTTCTGGCCCGTTATGAACGCTGGATGGTGGAAGGGGCTGCAGGCGTGGCGATGGCCGCTTTTATGCAGCAGGCTGAGCAGTGGCGCGGCAAACGGGTAGCGGTGGTACTGTGCGGTAAAAACATCACCCTTGAAACCTTTACCGGAGCGGTGAAATGAAAGTGCTTGGCCCTGAAGAGATCAAAACGCTCTTTAACCAGTCTGATGTGCTGGAAAGGCTGCGATACGGTTTTGAGGCCGTTTCTAAAGGCCGGGTCCAGCTTCCCCCTGCGCAGCAGTTCGCCTTTACCCAGGCCAGAGGCGACTGTTGTATTAAATCCGCCTGGATTGAGGGGAGTGACATTTTTTGCGTCAAAGTATCAACCGGTTTTTATAATAATCCCGCTCTGGGTTTGCCCGGCAATGACGGGCTCAGTATGATTTTTTCGGCACACACCGGGCAACCGCTGGCGCTGCTTGACGACCACGGCTGGCTGACAGCCATGCGAACTGCCCTTGCCGGGCGCATTGCTGCGGAATTATTGCTGCCACAGCGCATTGAGCGGATCGCTATTTTCGGCACCGGCTTGCAGGCAGAGCTGCAGCTGCGTCAGCTACTGGATATCACCTCCTGTCGTGATGTGATTATCTGGGGACGCAGCACGGCATCGCTGGCCCGTTTTCGGGAACAACTTTCCGATACGGGTATTCAGCCGCAGACAACGGTTAACGCACGTCAGGCCGCTGACGGGGCATCGATTATTGTGACTGCCACCCCCTCTACAGCGCCGTTGTTGTCTGCCGACTGGGTTATGCCCGGAACACATATCACCGCTGTGGGGGCCGACGCCCCAGGTAAACAGGAGCTGGATACCGATCTGGTGGCAAATGCCAGCTGTATTGTGGTGGATTCCCTGAAGCAATGCGCTGCTTATGGTGAGTTGAGCCACCTGCCAGCAGAGCGAGGCCAGCACAGCAACGTGATTGAACTGGGTAATCTGCTGTCGGATCGTTCTCTTTATATGCGCAAAAAAGACGATATCACGCTGGTCGATTTGACGGGCCTGGGGGTGCAGGATGCGCAGATTTCTGCCAGCATTCTGGCGCAGTTCAGTGCAAATGAAAGAGGAGGGCGCTGATATTCGTGAGCCTCAGGACTCATCATCATTCATTACGTTAAGGCCTGGTATCTGCCGAAGTGCTATTCACCACAGATACGACAGACTGCGGTACAGTATGCCCATTCAGTTGCAAGGAGTCTGAGTTTGGACAGAATGAAAAGCGTTAAAGAAGAACAATTCGCGACCTTAAAATCCATGGCGGATGGCATCGCCGCGCTTTTTTACCCGGTAGTGGAAGTCGCCATTCACAGCGTGAAGAGCGGAAAAATTGCTTATCTCGCCAATAACATTTCCAAACGTAATGTGGGTGATGACGCGGGCCTGGAAGAGCTTACGCCGGGCGAGCTTGAAAGTCTGACCGGTCCCTACGAAAAGCTTAACTGGGACGGCAAAAAAGTTCGCTCCGTCAGCATCCGCGCGGATGTTGACGGAGAGGCTGAATACATTTTTTGTATCAACTTCAGCACCTCATTACTGGATGATGCCAGAAATGCGCTTGAGATTTTTCTGTCTGTTAACCGCCTTCAGCCGCAGCCCGTTCAGCTTTTCAAACACGACTGGCAGGAAAAAATTAACGTTTTTCTTCATCAATGGCTGAATGAAAACAACGCATCACTATCCTCCCTGACCCGTCATCAGAAAAAAGAGCTGGTGACTGAACTGTATCGTCAGGGCGCGTTCTCCGTCAGAAACGCTGCGGATTATATTGCCAATGTGCTTTCCATGGGGCGTGCCACTGTCTACAAACATCTTAAAGAGATTAAACACTGAATGTCACAGATATACGCATGGATAGTTAACATATTGATTTGACGTCCGTTTCTGGCACAAAGCGGACATTTCGCCCATCATTTCAGTAAAATTACCTGACAGCTTTCGTTACTACACCAGAGCCGCTCAACAGCATGCGGATACCAAGTCCTATCATCACAACACCGGTAAAACGTTCCTGCCATTTGATAAACCCTGGGTGCTGGCCTAGCCAGTTTCCAAATGTTCCTGATGCCATTGCGACGGAGCCCAGTGAAACAATTCCTGCCAGTTTTTGGATACTGCCCAGCACAAGCAATTGCAGCCAGACAGGACCCGCGGCGGGATCGACAAATTGAGGCAGAAAAGCAAACATAAACAGCAGGGATTTTGGGTTAGTTAGGCTATTCAGGGCGCCTTCCTTAACGGCATTCCAGTCAGAAATTTTTGCCGTTTTTCGTAGCCGGGTATCGGTTCCGGAAGTCGCAATCATTTTTATGCCCAGCCACATCAGATAAGCTGCGCCCACCCACCTCAGGAGGTCTAGCGCAACCGGCCACGCATGAACGACGGTAACCAGCCCAAGGACAAGAAAGGATACTTGCACAAAACCTGCGACAAAGACATTGCCCAGAACGGTAAGAAGGGCAATACGTCTTCCTTGGCCGACGCCTCTGGCGATAGTCAGCATCATGTCTGGCCCCGGAGAAATCTCCAGAAGCGTCAGCGCGAGAAGGAAAGTCATAAACGTTTCGAGGGAAGGCATGTTTGTTGAATCCGGAGAAATTTTTCCGTTACGTTACCGCAGACTGATTCGCGCGAAAAGCGGAACATATTGCACAACGCGAACTTACCAAAGTGGTGCTAAATTTACGGCGCAAAAAACAAGCTGGCCCAGGCTTCCCCGGGCCATTTTGTGCTCAATCCACAGCCGCAGAATATTCCTCAATCACTCTCTATCCTGCGCTGCTTTTCATCGTTAAATTCTATTCAACAAGATATTCAGCATACGACGCAGCGGCTCTGCTGCCCCCCAAAGCAACTGATCGCCCACGGTCAGTACCGAGTAGATAGGGTCATTGTTCAGCGCCATTTTTTTAAAGCGACCAATACCCACCTGAAGAGAACCGCTGATGTGGGCAGGGGTCAATTGAGCCACGCTTGCCTCCTTATTGTTTGGCACATAGTTCACCCAGGGATGGGAATGCGTCACCAATGCCTCAAACTCGGCCTCACTGACTTCGCGCTTGAGTTTCAGCGTGATAGCCGCGCTATGGCAGCGAATCACGCCAACACGAATGCACAAACCGTTGACCGGGATGGTCCCCACGGGAAGGCCCAGGATTTTGTTCGTTTCCGCTTCGCCTTTCCACTCTTCCCGGCTGTTTCCATCCCCTAAGTCGCTGTCGATCCACGGGATAATGCTCCCCATTAGCGGTGCGCCAAAGTTGTCGATGGGCATCTTATCGCTGCGAATCAACTCGCTCACTTTGTTGACTAAAGGCAGCACCGAGCCTGGATTTTCCAGCTCATCGGGCGACAAATTTTGGCTGATATAAGCGCTTTGCGCGATGAGTTCGCGAACGTGTTTGGCGCCGGCGCCGGAAGCCGACTGGTAGGTCATGACGCTCATCCACTCTATCAGGTCTGCGTTTATCAAACCGGCAAGGCCCATCAGGCTTAATGTAATAGAGCAGTTGCCGCCGACAAAAAGTTTAATACCATCGTTGACGGCGCGATCGATATTCTTACGGTTAACGGGATCAAGAATAATACAGGCTCTCTCGTCCATACGCAGCGCCGAAGCGGCATCAATCCAGTAACCCTTCCAGCCATATTCAAGCAGAGCGGGGTAAATAGCCTTAGTATATTCACCACCCTGACAGGTAATGATAATATCCATTTCAGCAAGCGCCTCAATAGAATGCGCATCCTTCAGCGTATAGCGAATGCCATCAATAACCGGACCGTGACCACCCGCACTGGAGGTGCTAAAAAAATGGGCGGAAATGCCATTGAAATCATTCTCCTCCAGCATTCTCTGCAGCAAAACAGAACCCACCATCCCGCGCCAACCAATAATGCCAACCTGCGTCATTTTTTAACCTTAATGATGTTGTTAAAATGTTAATATCAAGAGGGGGATTTATATCTTATTCATAAAACATCGTCATCAAGTGAAACGATAAAAAACGCTTTAATAAGAATGTTTCATCTGGGGTTAGTAAAAATAATGAAAGAACAATGGGGGCAATCGAAAGGGCGTTAATATCAGGGGGAGCGCGCGATTAATCGCGTTTTAGGAGAGAATAGCCTCATTGCTGAGGCTATTCGAGGCTGTGAATTATTTCTTCTTCTCGCCCAGCGTCGGCGTCTCGTCAAAGAAGTTCCACGGCTTCAGCAGCGCATGGGCCCATTCGGTTGGCATAATCGGCCACTCTTCGGCGCGCGCCACGTGGGTGGTGCCGGTCGTGATCCACACCACATCGTCCTGGTTGCTCAGCGATTCGTCATCTTTCGCGTACTGCCCGAGGCCGGTATCGTGAACGGACCGGTTCGGGTATTTCCCTTCCGGATAGCGCTCTTGCTGGTGATAGCGGGTAACCCACAGCTGTTTATCCATAAAGCTCAGACGATGGTAGATCCATTCGTCCGGGGCAAACTTCGCGCCGGTCGCCGCCGGGTGGGTACCACCGGCGTAAGGGATAATCTGATACGAAATCGGGTTCCCCATGCGGTTCTCTTTGGTGGTATTGCTCAGCAGGCGAATGGTACCTGGATCGAATTTCTGCGCCGCTTTCTGCTCAGACTCAATCGTATACTGATTGACCTGCATCGTACTGGTACGCGGGCCGCCCGAGGTGTTCGGCTTCACTTCCGGATCCATTGCCACCAGGGTGTTATTTTCGCCGTCCACGTCGAGGTCGAGACGGAAGTTATAAATATGCTGGTGGGTGGTGCCGACGATATTATGATCGATCAGCGTACCGTAGCGGGTATCCTCTTTGGCGCTTGGATCGTGCATGGTCTTGGCCTTCACGCCCTTAACCGCTTCAATACCGGTGGCGCCGGCATCGATACCGATGGTGCCATTTTCGTGGAATACCCAGTCGAAGATATAGTCGTAGTTACCCACGGTACTGATCCAGCGAACCACCAGTTCACGACGCTCGGTGCTGACGTTCGGCTGGCCCATCTCCTGGTGTTTATACTCCGGCCCGGCGTAGCGCTCGAATACCGCCACCGCGCGAGGAATGGTGGTAGGCGTACCGGTGTAATCGGCGATGGTCTCATCCAGCAGCACGGCGTTGTTCGGGGCGTCTTTGCCGCGAGCGATCGGTGAGGTCAGGGTGCCCATGCCGTAGTCGCCGGAATCCAGATAGGCTTTGAAGTACCAGCCTACGTCCGGGTCGCCGTAGGGCACGATCATCCCGCCGAGCGAACCTTCGTACATCACCTGGCGTTTGGTGCCGTTGTCGTTATAGGTTACGGTGGAGAGAATCGGCCCCACGCGGGAGTTCAGGCGCAGGTGGAAGTCCCAGTTCTGCCAGTGGATCATATCGCCGGTGATAGTGTAGTTTTTACCCTCCGGTTCAATAATTTCCAGCGGTTTCACTGCCTTGGCTACGCGGTCCCGGCCATCAAATGGACGAGACTCCATCGGTACGGGAATAACCGGGCCTTCTTCAATCTTGATGATTTTCTTCTGTTCAAGGTCAACCACCGCCACCAGATTTTCGATCGGGTGCGCCCAATAGTTGCCGTCACCGGTATCCAGATAGCTCACCACTTTCAGCAGGCGCGCGTCCTGCTTCAGGCCGTCTTTACCGTCGAAGTAGCCGACGGTCAGCGGGGTGGTGATGACTTTAGTGGTGTCTTTGATGCCGTGTTTTTTCAGTACCTCAGCAAATTCGCTGCTGGCGTTAATGATGTTTTGCACGCTGACGAAGTCGTCAATCAGCACCATGCCGTGCGCGTCTTTAATCGGCTTCCAGGAGAGGACTTTTTTGTTCTGCAGGTCAACCACGGCTTCAATCACGTGCTTGCCGTCCAGCATCACCACATCGGCGGTGCGCGGAGTGTTAACCGGAGTGCCCTTTAAGGCAAACTCCCACACCGCCTTTTTATCCGGCTCGTGCAGGGAAATCTCGGTAAAACGGGTGTTCGGCTGGAACTCTGGCGCGGCCTTCACGATGGTGACCGCTTCGCTGATTTCAGCAGAGGAGAGGGAGTTCAGCGGGTGCGGCACTTTCTCGACCTGGAAGGTTTGATCGAGGCCAGACTGGAAAACGTCGTTGATAAAGGTATCGGAGACCCATGCTTTACCGTCTTTCATCACCACCGGCACCTGTAGGTTCAGGGTTTTGCCGTTGACGACCGCGGTTTTCGCACCCGGTTTCACCTTCACGAATGCGCCGTCTTTGATCAGGGTGTACATCTGCGCGTAGTCATCCCACTGCACGTCAGCGCCGAAATCTTGCAGGGTTTTGTCCATCGGAACCATATGCGCTTCGCCGCCGTGGGCGAAGGCTGGAGCTTGCCAGGCGCAGAACAGGGCGACGGCCAGCGCCAGCGCTGTTTTACGGTTTGAACGAATCGAGCCTGTTGACATTGTGACCTCATCTTATCGTTATGTTGTGCCTTGCCGCTGCTACTTCGGCTTCAGTCTCTTACCCTAACAGCCGATCGTCACGAGACGTTTGCTTGCGCTTGCCAGGTTATTTGTCAGTTTTGCCAGTTACAAAAAATGCCTCCGCAGAGGCATGAATGTTTGAATTGCCAGACGTCACCACCGCTTACGCCGGGAAATCCCCGTGCTGACGCGCGACCAATGTCAGAATGGAATACAGCGCCACCGCCTGCTGATGCTGATTGAAAATCTCCACCGCCCATTCCACCACGCCGGTGGCTTTCTCTTCGGCGTTGCGCTGGCGTTTGACCGTTTTACGCTTGCAGGTGAGGCGCACCTGGATGGTATCGCCCGGCTTAACCGGCTCAATAAAGCGCAGGTTTTCCATGCCGTAGTTAGCAATCACCGGGCCGACGCCCGCGTCAACAAACAGACCGGCCGCCGCGGAAATCAGAAAGTAGCCGTGCACCACGCGCTCGCCGAAAATGGAATCGGCTGCCGCAATCTTGTCCATATGGGCATAGAAGTGGTCGCCGCTGAGGCAGGCAAAGTTGACGATATCCGCTTCGGTTAAGGTACGACGCGGGGTCAACAGGCTATCGCCAGGCTGGATCTCTTCGAAGTATTTACGGAACGGGTGAATACGATCTTCCACCACCTGCGCGCCGCGTACCCACTGCTGGCTAACGGCAGCCAGCATGGTGGGGCTGCCCTGAATAGCGGTGCGCTGCATGTAATGTTTCACTGCGCGCAGGCCGCCCAGCTCTTCACCGCCGCCTGCACGTCCTGGGCCGCCATGTACCAATTGCGGCAGCGGGGAACCGTGGCCGGTGGATTCCGCGGAGGATTCCTCGTTTAACACCTGAATACGCCCGTGAGCGCGGGCGGCACCGAGGATAAACTCACGCGCCAGTTCGCCGCTGGCGGTTACCAGCGTTCCGGCCAGGCTGCCTTCACCGGCACGAGCCAACGTCATCGCGTGTTCGGTATTCTGATACGGCATCAGGGTGGCAACCGGACCAAAGGCTTCAATGGCATGTACCGCGGAGATTTCATCCGGCTGCGCGCAGAACAGCAGCGTTGGCGGGAAGAAGGCTCCGGCGGCACTGAGATCTGCTTTGCCTCCCAGCAGCACCTCGCATCCCGCTTCTACCAGACGGTTGACGTTATCCTGCACATCCTGACGCTGTTCACTGTTCACCAGCGCGCCCATCTTCACGCCTTCCTGCGCCGGATCGCCGACGACCACTTTTTGCAGACGGGCAATCAACGCCTCACTGACTGCGCTGACCTGCGCCTGCGGCACGATAATGCGGCGGATGGCGGTACATTTCTGCCCGGCCTTGGTGGTCATCTCGCGCACCACTTCACGAATAAACAGCGCAAATTCCGGCTGCTCTGGGGTGACATCGTCGCCCAGCACACAGCAGTTCAGCGAGTCCGCTTCCATGGTGAAAGGGACAGACTTCGCCACCAGGTTTGGATGCACGCGCAGCTGCTGCCCGGTGTGCGCCGAGCCGGTAAAGGTCACCACGTCCTGGCTGTCGAGATGGTCGAGCAGTTCGCCCGCGCTACCGCAGATAAGGCTAATCGCGCCGTTCGGTACCAGGCCGCTGTCGATAATGGCTTTGACCATCGCCTGGGTGAGTTGGGCGGTGGCGGTCGCCGGTTTGATGATGGCAGGCATCCCGGCAAGCCAGGTCGGCGCCAGTTTCTCTAACATGCCCCAGCAGGGGAAGTTAAAGGCATTGATATGCACCGCCACGCCGGATTTCGACGTCAGCACGTGGCGCGCGGCAAAGCCGCCCTGTTTGGACAACGGGATCAGCTCATCCTCCGGCCACAGTACGTCATCCGGTAGCTCGCGACCGCCCAGACTGGCGTAGGTGAAGAGGGTGCCGATACCGCCCTCGATATCCACCCAGCTATCGCCGCGCGTTGCGCCGGTCTCGGCGGAGATGGCGTAGAAGTCGGCCTTCAATTCCATCAGATGTTTGGCGACTGCTTTCAGCATCGCACTGCGTTCAATAAAGGTCATCGCCTGAAGCGCTTTGCCGCCGTGCTCAATCGCAAAACGGCGCGCCTGCGCCATATCCAGCCCTTCGCTTGTCACTTCCCACAGCGGCTCACCGCTGATGGCGTGGTGGATAGTACGAGCGCGGCCCCGGCCGGTTTGCCAGACGCCGGACAAATAGCTGGCTAACTGCTGCATGGTGTTTCTCCAGATATGTTACGAATTATCGCCATTAATAGTTCTTTCATGAATCATTAAATGCAAGTCGGATTTTAATAATTTGTTAACAATGCGATCGCGGGCACCTTACGTGCATTGATTAGCATTCGGTTTACCTGCGATAAAACAGCGGTGATTGCGGTATGTATC
>NZ_JANEWH010000156.1:0-9685 GCF_028069715.1 Kluyvera sp. Awk 3
ACCCAATACATAACATTACATTTATCGAATTAATAAAATCGTTAATTCAAATAATACTCTGTCCGTCATTATCACAAAACAATATGAAGGACTTTTAAAATGCGTCATACAGCTCGATTGACACTGCTTTCCCAGTGCATTCTTCTGTCTCTTTCGGCAATCTCAGGTTCTGCGCTCGCTGACCAAACCGATCCCTGCACCGGTACATCAACAACGACCTGTGGCTTTCAGGATAAAACCAGCCCAGGACCAAACGGCACCTCATTGATTTTTGTAAACAATAATGGCTCTGCCATTATGAGTGACGCCCAGAATAGCAACGCGATATATCTGTGGGATCAGACAGCCGGAGATACGCAGTCCTTAACGGTAAATGGTACCGATATGTCCGGAACATATATTCAAGGTGGTTATATTGGCACCAAAAATATCACCCTGAATAATGCCACCACCGATATGATTGAAGCTGGTAATAATACTAGCGGCGATTCTACAAACGTTAACCTGGTTATCAATCATTCGACCTTAAACGGTGAGGATGATGGCACCGCCTATGGTTATAAACCTGATGTGGGCAACAAAGATTATATGGGCGGTGCATCGATCTTTGTCGACTCCGGGGAAAATGCTGGCAACAATAATATTGCCGTACAAAATGGTAGTACGCTCAACGGTTCAGTCTACGCGGTAACCGGTACTGATAATAACATTGCCGTATCGGGTAATAGTTCCGTTAACGGCTCCATTTATGCTATGAGCGCCGCTGGAAATAACAATGTCACCCTGAGTGATAGCAATCTGGTTGGTGAGACGGGAGATGCAACCCTGCTGGGTTACCTCGAGAGCAGCTATTCCAACAACGGAAATGCCAAAGAGATTAATGCGCTGCTTGATGGCCAAACCGTTGCCATGGGGGTCTATGGTACCCAATCATCCACCATTGCGCTGACTAACAGCGCGGTGACCGGTGATATTGCCGCTATCGGTGATAATACGAACGGTTCTTCCACCGTTAGCCTCAGCGTCAGTGGCAACAGCCAGGTCAATGGCGATATCATCCTCGCCGATCACAGCGCCGCAACCGTATCAATGAGCGACAGCACATTAACCGGCAACATTGATGCGACGAATGAAGGCAACACCGCTGTCGCACTGAACAACGCGACGGTCAATGGCAATATCACCACCGGCACGGGTAATGATTCCATCACATTAGCGAATAATTCACATGTGACTGGCACTGTCGACGGCGGTACGGGCGCCGATACGCTTTCCCTGGATGCGGGGAGCTCAGTTGATGGGTCTATCGCTCAGTTCGAAACCGTCAACACCGCAGGTAATAACAGCCTGACCGTTGATACCATTGAAGATAACACCACCTGGAATATCCAATCCGGTTCTACGCTGTTTGTAACCAACACCACCGGTAGTAACGTACAGGTCAATATGTCTTCCGACAGCCTGGTGAACTTAGGCACTGTTGGCGCGACAGCGAACAGCAATCTGGTGGTCAGCAACACCTCGATGAGCACCGCAAACCAGCAGAATCTGGCGATTGCTACCTATACCACCAGCGCCAGCAACCCATCGAATGCCGTCTCCGTTGCCTTCAGCAACGGCGCACAGCAGGTTGAGAGCCGCAACGGGGCTTACAACTACAACAACAGCCTGACGCAGCAAGCGCAGCCGAGCACGGTGTCCAACGGCCTGCTGCAAGCCAACAACGATACCGTGTACAACGTCATGTTCAGCAGCTCTCGCGGCGACCTCGCCAGCGACGTGCAGGGGATGATCGCCGGTCTGGATGCCGCCAAACAAGCCGGCCGCATGATCACCGACGATCTGGCGAACCGCCTGACTCAGGTACACTTGCAGAATCTGTTCGGCCACGGCGTTGATGGTGCGCAGGTCTGGGGTGATTTCCTCTACCAGAACGGCGATTACAGCGATGACGTTGACTATAAAGATATTACTCAGGGCGTACAGGGCGGTGTGGACTGGACCACGCATCTGAACAATGGCGACAGCCTGACCGGCGGTATCGCACTGGGCTGGACCCGCAGCCGTGACCGCAGCACCAACGGCGGTAGCAACAACTTTAACGACAGCGTCTATGGTAACTACTACAGCGTGTACGGTGGCTGGCAACAGTCGCTGCACGACAACCTGTGGGGCATGTTCGTTGACGGCAGCTTCAGTTATGGCGATATGCGCTATTCCACTTCAGCCAACAACGTTAGCAACGCCACGACCGGCATGACCCAGGCACTGGACGGGTCTTCCGACGGCAATCTGTACACCACCCAAGCGCGGGCGGGCGTTAACGTCGTACTGCCAGGTGAAACCGTTATCCAGCCTTATGCAACCCTCGGCTGGGATAAAGCGCAGGAAGACGGCTTCTCTGACCAGGCCATCACCTTTGGCGACAGCCAGGTATCGGAATGGAACACCGGCATTGGTATGCGGGTGACCACCAAACTGGCGGATCTCAATAAAAACGTTGAGCTGTATCCATGGCTGGATGCGCGCTATCAAACCGAGTTTAGCGATAACACCGATATCAAAGCGGCGGACTATCACAACACCAACGGTCATAACGCCACCATGGGTATCTTCGGCGCAGGGATTAATACCACCATCGGTAAAGATTTCTCTCTGAATACCGGCGTGTACTTCGGTACCGGCGATGTGGATAACGATGCCAGCGTCCAGGCAGGCGTAAGTTACCACTTCTAATCACTCTTCAGGCCCTGACTCTTCAGGGCCTTTTTTATACCCTCCCAGCTTGTCCACTATACGTACTCTCACTTCATCCTGTTAATTTGTCGCCTTTCCAACCTCTCCATCTCACATTTTTCCGCATTACATATTCTGTATAGTAAACAAAAGTTCTACACTTCCGCCATCGTTTCCAACAACAGGACAGCAACCATGAGATTAGGACTGGATATCGGCGGGACAAAGATAGAGGCAGTGGTATTAGATGATGGGGGGGAAATCATCTATCGGCAGCGCTACGCTACGCCAAAACAGCGCTATGAGGATTTCTTGCAGGCTGTCATCAGCGCCATTCATGCTGCGCGCGACGCCACACAACACAATATCTCCATAGGTCTGGGAATACCGGGCGCCGCAGGCCGCGACGGTTTAATCAAAAATTCGAACATCCTGGTGCTAAATCAGCAGCCATTTGTCCAGCACCTCGAGCAGCAGCTTGCCATGCCCGTTGCCGTAACCAATGACGCTAACTGCTTTACCTTATCGGAAGCCATCGACGGCGCAGGTAAAGACTACGACGTCGTCTTCGGCGTTATCTTAGGCACCGGGTGCGGTGGCGGTCTGTGCGTCGACAACCGTTTGATTACCGGGCCCAATGCCTGTGCAGGCGAATGGGGGCACAACGCGCTTCCCCACTATCACCCCGAGAAAGACGGTGCCAGCGAGGTTTGCTACTGTGGGCAAACCAACTGTATCGAGAGTTTTATCTCCGGCAGCGGCCTGGAAAGGCAGTATTTCCAGATATTTAGTAAACATGATAAGGTACCGGAAATTATTGCTCAGCTGAATGCGGGGAATACGGTGATTGCCGCGCTATGGGATCGCTATCAGGACCAGGTGGCGCGCGCGCTAGCGGGAATCGTGAATACCCTCGATCCGGATGCCATTGTGCTTGGCGGCGGGGTGTCGAATATTCCACAGCTGTATACCGGCCTGCAGGAACGCATTGCGCAGTATGTCTTTGGTAAGCAATGCTGTACCCCTGTCGTACAGGCGCGCCATGGTGACAGCAGCGGCGTGCGTGGCGCAGCCTGGCTTGGGGCGCAGCGTCGATAACACACATCGAGAGAGAGATGGCTAAAGCAGTCAGAATTCGCGATATTGCCGCCGCGTGCGGCGTATCGCCAGGAGCGGTATCCCGCGCACTGAAAGGACAACCCGGCCTGCGCGAGGAAACCCGGCAGCGCATCATCGCCGCTGCCGAGCAGCAGGGTTACGATTTTTCGCGCCTGCGCAGCGATAAAATAAAACGCGTTCTGTTTTTGCTCCATCGGCAACACAATATCAACCGCGCGCTGCCCTTCTATTCGCCGCTGTTTTTGGCCATTGAGGCCGAGTGTCGTGAACAGGGTATCGCCTTGAGTTTTCTGGCAACCGGCCCCGGTGACGCGCTGGCTGAACAGGTGATGCTTCACCAGCCTGATGCGCTAATCTGCGCCGGTTTTTTTGAGCCGGAGCTAATAGCCCTGCTGGAACAGCTAAAGCTGCCGCTGGTCCTGGTCGATCTCTGGTCGCCGGGTCTGCCCTGCATCAACCCCGATAATATGCAGGGCGGCTACCTTGCCACCCGTCATTTGTTGTCGCTGGGGCGTAAGCGCATCGCTTTTCTCGCCAGCACGCTGTCACACTACAGTATCCGTCAGCGTGAAAAAGGCTATCGCCAGGCGCTGTATGAGGCTCAGCTGCTGATGCCTCCGGAGTACGAGGCCATCGCGCTACCGCAACTTGATACCGAGCAATCCCTGGTGCGCGCCATTCACGAGCTTTTCGATCTCGCCGAGCCGCCGGATGCGATTTTTGCCTACAACGATGCCACCGCGCTGCTGGTGTTAGCGGTGTGCGCCGAACGTGGGCTACGCGTGCCACAAGACATTGCATTGGTGGGGTTTGATGATATTGAACCTGCGGCATGGTCGCAGCCCCCGTTAACCACCATTGCGGTCGATAAGCAGCGATTGGGGCGCGAAGCGCTGGCGGTATTGTTGTCCGGGCAAATGGAAACCAACGTTCTGCTGCCGGTAGAACTGGTGGTACGCGCCAGCTCTGGCGCGTAACGGACTATCGTCAATGCCCGGCATCAGCGTTCTCGCCTCGTCCGGGCTCTCCTGAACGCTTATGGCGTCACCATATTGAACCAGAATTCGAATTTATCCATATAGCTTAGCATCTCGTCCAGCTTCGCATGATTGCCGGTGACGCGTACGTCTCCCTGCGCTTCCGCCTGCTGCAGCGATTCTTGCTTCAGGATAATTTTGTTGAGGGTTTCGCGGTTGAGCACAATGGTGGCGTCCGGGTTGCTGGCCTGAACGTTCGCACTATGGTTCAGCACGCCGTTTTCCAGCTCCAGCTTGTATTTGCCCCCCTCGCCGCCGAGATCGACATTAAACACCGCTTTCGCGTTGGCCGCCTTTTCTCCGTTAATATGCACCGCCAGATAGTCGAAGAACATCTCCGGCGACATCGCCTTGACGGTATCCGGGCTGGCCGTATTTGGCGTAGGTCCTTTCACCACGCCGTTACGCAGTTCCTGCGCGCCGGTCAGGTAGAAGTTACGCCACGGGCCTGACTCAGCTTGATAACCCAGCTGTTCCAGCGCATCTGCCTCCAGATTACGTGCCGCCTGGTTACTCGGATCAGCGAAGACGATGTGGTTGGTGACCTGCGCCACCCAGCGATAGTGCCCCTGCGCGTAGTCAGCTTTCGCTTTTTGCATAATGGCATCCGCACCGCCCATATAATCGACATATTTCTTCGCGGCATCGGTCGGTGCCAGCTCGTCGAGGGTGGCCGGGTTGCCATTAAACCAACCGAGGTAAAACACGTAGGTCGCCTTCACGTCATGACTCACGGAGCCATAATAGCCGCGGCTGGCCCATGAGTTTGCCAGGCCCGACGGCAGCTTGAAGTTAGCGGCAATTTCATCGCGGGTCAGACCCTGGTTAGCCAAACGTAACGTCTGGTCGTTGATATAACGATACATATCGCGTTGACTTTTCATCAACTTAACGACGTTTTCATTGCCCCAGGTCGGCCAGTGGTGCTGAGCGATAATAATTTTCGCCTTACCGCCCCAGCGATCAATCACATCATTGACATACTTCGACCACGCCAGCGGATCACGAATTTTCGCGCCGCGCAGAGAGTAAGTGTTGTGGAGGGTGTGGGTTACGTCTTCCGCCGCTTCGATCATCCCCTTCTCTTCCACATACCACAGCATTTCTGAAGGTGCTTCCGAGCCTGGCGCCATCATAAAGTCATAGGTCAGGCCATCGATGACCTCTTTTTGCCCGGTGTGGGTAATGTAATCAGTCGGCTCAATTAACGTCACGGTCCCTGCGGACGTGGTGGTTCCCAGCCCTGCGCCCACCTGACCTTTGGCCCCTGGCTTCAGCAGGTTGCCGTACATGTAGCTGGCACGACGGCTCATGGCATTCCCGGCCATAATGTTTTCCGACACGGCTTCCTGCATAAAGCCTGCGGGCGCGTAAACTTTTACCTTGCCGGATTTCACGTCGGCTTCATCCACCACGCCACGTACGCCGCCGTAGTGATCCACATGGCTGTGGGTATAGATAATCGCAACAACGGGCTTCTTACCGCGATGTTTGTAGTACAGGTCCATCCCGACTTTCGCCGTTTCGGCGGAAACCAATGGGTCAATGACCGTGATCCCCTCTTTGCCTTCCATGATGGTCATATTGGAGAGGTCGAGGTTACGGATCTGGTAGACGCCGTCGGTGACTTCAAACAGACCGCCGATGTTGATCAACTGAGACTGACGCCACAGGCTCGGGTTGACGGTATCCGGTGCTTTCTCGCCCTCTTTGATGAAGTTGTACTGCTGAGGATTCCATACCACGTTGCCGGCTGCGCCTTTAATCAAGTCCTGTGGCAGTGGAGCAATAAAACCTTTATGCGCATTCATAAAGTCGGTCTGGTCGGCGAACGGCAGGGTTTTGTACAGCGCGTCATTGCTCGTTTTGGTCTGTACCGTGGCATCGTTTCCCATTGCCTGTGCCATAACAGGCAGAGAAATCAGGGATGTTGAGCACACGCCGGCAATAGCCATCCAGCCAACCATTTTATTCAGTTTCATAAAACCTCTGTTTTTACATTTCGCCGCACAGGAAAGAAAATATTGATATAAATAATCGGCGGCAGGTGACATCTAACGAAAATAACAATGGCATTAAGCTAGCACCGGCAGAGATACAGAGAAAAAGATAAGTCATTTAAATTTAAATTTGGACGTCAAGACTTCGCATCATTTAAAAATGGATAAATCAACACTCGCGATATCGCAGCGAAAAAAGATAATGAGCAGCATATTCATTTATCTCAGGAAAACTAATGCGTAAACTGCTGCTTATGGTGTTGACATTCTGGCTAGCGGGCTGCACTTCACAACCTCCCGCCATGCTGACGAAAATTGACGCGATCCAAATTCCTGTCGTACAAAATGGCTCGCCATCAGCTGACGTTGCTGCAATGAGTTCACTCTATCAGCAGAATAAATCGATTCTTGATAATACAACGCTGAATCTGAAGACGGACTATCTGCTGAATGTGAAAACGGCGGAAATATTTGACGAGCACAGTCAGGCGCATCAGGTTTATATCTCTCTATCAAAACTTGATCAAATTCGACTGATGAACAACCTCTATTTGAAGGAGCAGAACGCGACTGGATTACAGCAAGTCAATGAGGTCCTTCGACCACTTACCAAGGTATGATTAAAGGCTACCGTCTGAGGCGGTAGCCTTTAATCTTTAGGAGGAACGCCTTATTAAAAGCGTTCCGGTAAATTATGCAGTTCCATAAGATAGCCGCCACGTTTAAACGTTATATAGTGGCCGCTCTTCAATGCTGATAGCACGTTTAATATGCTACTGCGCGACAGGTGCGTACGTTCCTGAATATAATCAAGAATCGATACGCGCATGCGCATCTCTTCCGGCAGTTGGCTCATATCCAGCAAATGGTTACGAATCACCGAGTAGGTCCGCTGCTGAACCACCAGCGCATCGCGATAAAAAAGATAGGCAGTGTGGTAAGACAGCAGCGCGGCAACATCTTCCCAGACCCCGTGCTGACGAAACATCTCCATCGCGGTGTTTGCATCGACGCGCAGGATCGTGGACTCGGTTTCGGCACGCAGCAAATGGCCTCGTACGGGCTGGATCATTTCGGCAATGCCAAACAGGTGCGGGTCATAAACGGAGACAATCAAGAGCCCGTCGGAAGCCCTGAGGATTGACAGCTCACCTTGCTGAAACAGGTACAGCTGGGGCTGGTTTTTGTATGTCCAGGTCATGCGCTTTCGCGGCACAACCTTCATTTTTTCGGCAATCGGCTCAAGCAGTGCCGTCAAACGCTGGATACTTTGTTCCGGGCGGATAGGCGGTAAAATATGCATAGAAATACCTGATTAGTTCCATTCCTTACGATTATAGAGCGCAACAGGGTGTCCGTAAAAATTGCACAATTAAGCATTTACGCATATCCCGAACCCGTGACAAACCGCAACTTTGTTTAAATCTAAACAAAGAAAGCAATTCCCTGGCCTATCATTATAGAAACGGCGACCAGGGTCGCCGACTCAAAATGCTCGCCAGATAAGTACCGCGATCCCCGCAAACAGAACCCATTTAACGATGTAGTACACCGCCTTATTCCATTTTTTCAGCCGTTTTCCCACAATACGAATCTGATAAATATAACGAAAACTACGATTAATACCGCCGATACGGTCGCCGACGTCATTCGGCGCTACCGCCGCACTCATTAAATTGCGTCCCAGCCAATGGTTTACCCTTTGCGCCCAGCGGTAACGCATAGGACGCTCAATATCGCAGAACAAAATCAGGCGATTCTCACCGCTTGTATTTTCTGCGTAGTGTATATAGGTTTCATCAAACAGAACCCCTTCACCATCACGCCAGCTATAGCGTTCGCCGTCGACCTCAATAAAGCAACGATCGTCATTGGGCGTCAACAGACCCAGGTGGAAACGCAATGAGCCTGCATAAGGGTCACGATGACGCGGTAAGCGACTACCGTCAGGCAGCGTAGCAAACATGGCCGCCTTTACGGAGGGAATGCTACGCAACAGCTCGGTGGTTCTCGGGCACAGTGTGCTGGCCGACGGATGCGCCTCCTCATACCATTTCAGGTAGAAACGTTTCCATCCGGTTTTAAAAAATGAGTTAAAGCCAGCGTCGTTGTACTTTTCGGCCGCTTTAATTTTCTCCATATTTTGCAGACGGACCCCTTCGTCACGAATCACTTCCCAGTGTTCCTGTAATACAGCCAGCTCGGGAAATGCGTCTGGACGGAGATATGGCGTATTGTCGACGCGCGAGAAAAGATACATAAAACCATTCAACGGTGCCGTGAACGTCGAATGATCGGAAAGCTGGCGCCAGAAGCGAAACCGCACTTTTCCCCGGAAATGCACATAAAGCACGGAAATAATAATTATCAGCAGAATGATGTACTTCATCTTTGCTCACCCAACCATAGGTTACTTTAAACGTTTCGTTCGATGACCGCGGCATCAGAAAATCCGCAGCCCAAAAATCTTAGCAAAGAAAATCTGCCACGAACAAAATCAGCGGGCAAAAGCGATGAGCAGAGCAAAAATGTCGGACTGCGCCACCAGCACGAACGGCAGCTATCCCTTCTGATTCAGAATAATACCACCACTAAATTAACAGCATGGTTAACAGTCTCTTTTGTGAAATAACGTTATGGAGCCTGTTTCCGATACATCTTTTCTTGAGACACACTCACAACACCCAATAACTTGTTAACAACTCATTAATTTCACGGAATTTACTCATTATTTCCGAACTTTATAAACGCGCATTGCTAGTAGAAAAAACATAATTAGTCAAATTCAAATAT
>NZ_JANEWH010000157.1:0-9664 GCF_028069715.1 Kluyvera sp. Awk 3
TTATAATTCACACCGATGTAACTTATCTCGATTTTTATTAAAGGAATCAGCCAGTAGTGGCTGATTCCTTGTGGTTATTATTTCCCCCAGCGGCTTCTTAAATAATCAACGGCCTGCTGCGTTTGCGGTTGTTCCAGATAAGCTTCGCGGAACAGAATCGTTCCATTGATGTTGGCGGCGGACTCATTCAGGTCAATCTGCTTTTTCAGCTCCGGCACGCCGCCTTCGATGCTCCAGTCCGGCTCATTCTTCGAGGGTTCGCCCACTTTATACAGCGCGATGCCAATATAAAGGCGCGTGTTGGTCGGTTTAACCACGTCAGCCCACCATTTAGCCAGCACGTCGTAACGTGCCGCATCACGGGCAAACGGCCAGTAAATCTGCGGGGCGATATAATCAAGCAAACCCTGCTGCACCCACTGACGGGTATCGGCATAGGATTCATCGTAGGCTGCTGCACCGCGAGTCTCCGATCCCGCCGGATCGTGCGAACGGTTACGCCATACGCCGGCAGGACTCACGCCAAACTCGACATTCGGCTTCAACTGCTTAATGGTGCGGGAGACCTGGGCGATCAATTCCTGCGTATTGTGTCGACGCCAGTCCGCTTTCGAGGCAAATCCCTGACCGTAGCGGCGGAAGGTGACTGTGTCGTTCAGCGAAGAACCGGCGGTTTCGGTATAGAAATAATCGTCAAACTGCACGCCATCAATGTCATAGCGCGACACCACCTCGGCAACGATGCTGGTGATCCAATCACGCGCTTCCGGAATACCGGGGTCGAGGACAAAACGGTCACTGGCCGTGCGAATCCAGTCACGATGTAACACAAACACGCTCGGAGGCGTCATCGACAGGGTGTTATTGAGCGCGGTGACGGTTGAGGGTTTGGTATTGGTCGAAACCCGATACGGGTTAAACCAGGCATGGACTTTCATGCCGCGTTTGTGCGCTTCATCGAGCATAAACTGCAGCGGATCGTAGCCAGGATATTCGCCAATATTGCCGGTCATCACATCAGACCAGGGCAGAATGTCCGATTTCCACAGCGCCGTTGCGTCCGGTTTTACCTGGAAAAAAACGGTATTGATGCCGAGACTTTTCAGCTTATCGAGTTTTGCCCGCAGCGCGGCTTGCTGTTGTTCGACGCGCAGGGTGGCGTCAGGCGCATTGATGGAGCTTATCGGCGGCCAGTCCAGGCGTGACACCGTGGTTAGCCAGACGCCGCGCATCGGTTCGTTGCTTTGCTGTGAACTGCCCGGTTTCACGGTAGAGGAGGGCGTCGTCGATTGTTTCGAATCGCAGCTAACCAGTAAAAATGCGGCAACGATCAGCGCGCTGGCCTTTTTCAGGGTGGAGAGGCGGGAAAAACGAAAAGAGCTGGAAGTCATAGGTGCCGTTATTCGGGTTGTCACGAGTGGGGAACATTTTCGTACTATTTGCGGCGAAGTCAATCGCTTAGCCTGCAGGGAGCGTGACCTTTACTGACCCTTGACAGTGAATGTTCGGTTAATACGCGCTAAGCCATTATTATTTTGATAAAAACCGATTATTACTTTGATAATTCACCGACAGCACGACACGAATTCTCTGCCCACTCCTCGTTCGACAGGCCGATTTCTCCCTGTGATTGACCATTAACGCGGGCGCAATCACAAAAACGAACCCTAACAGCCACCTCGTTGATCTCTGGCATAAATCTTGGATTTGTACGTAGCGATGGGCTTTTCCCGTAACTACTTACAGGATTGATAATAAGGGGAGCGTTATGTGTGCTTTGCGTTCAGCGTCGCCAGGACGCGTGGATGGATTGGCGAAAGTCAAAGGAACCGCCCTATACGGCGATGATATTACGTTGCCGGATATGCTCTACGGCGTCTGCCGCTATGCGGATATCCCGGCGGGCAAAATCGAAGAACTGGATCTCAGCGACGCGCTGGCGGTAGAGGGTGTGGTCAGGATTGCCACCTGGCAGGATATTCCCGGCACGCCGGTGGTCGGCGTTATCGTTAAAGATTACCTGCCAATCGTCAAAGATGAGGTGGTCTTTCACGGCGACGTGATCGCCGTCGTCGCCGCAACCACCTATGAGGCGGCATGCGAAGCGGCCGACAAAATTCACGTGCGCTACACGCCGTATGCGCCGCTAACCGACGTGGAATCCGCGCTGGCGCCGGATGCACGGCGAATTCACCCGGAGCGCGACGACAATATTGCCGCGCATCACCACACGTTGAAAGGCGATATCGAAAAGGGATTTGCCGATTCCCGGCATATCCTTGAACGCGAATATGAGGTGGGCTTCCAGGAACACGCCTACATTGAGCCGGAAGTGGTACTGACCTGGCTTGATCCTACCGATGGCAGCCTGATTATTTCCGGCTCCATTCAGAACCCGCATCGGGTGCGCGGCTTTGTGGCCAAATTCATGGGCTGCCCGCAGAGCCAGATTAACGTCAAGCGCGCGGTGATGGGCGGTTCGTTTGGCGGTAAAGATGATGTGATTGATCATCTTGCCTGCCGCTCCGCGCTGTTGACACGGTTGACCGGAAAACCAATCAAGTTCGCCTATACCCGTGAACAGTCCATTATTGAAAGCTGCAAGCGCCACCCGTACAAAATGAAATACAAAGTCGGCTTTAGCGACGCCGGACGTATCCAGGCGATGAAAGTCGATATTCTCGCCGACAGCGGGGGCTATGCCGCATCATCACCGTTTGTGACCTGGCGTTCTTCCGTACAGGCGGCAGGTCCTTACGCCATTCCTAATGTGCATATCGATGTGAAAGCGATATACACCAACAACAGTTATACCTCGGCGATGCGCGGTTTTGGTTCCCCGCAGGTGGTTTATGCGAATGAATCGTTGATGGATGAAATTGCCGAGTATCTGAATATTTCCCCGGTTGAAATTCGTGAAATCAACGCATTACGTCAAGGCGATACGTCCGTCACTGGCCAGGTTTTCGATCAGCATACGGTGTCGGCACTCGAGGTGCTGAAAAAGGCCGCCGCCTCGGCGGAGTTTATGGCCAAGCGTAAGCATTACCATGTGCTGAACGAACAGGGGGGCGTATATCGCTACGGCATTGGGTTAGCGCTCAGCTACCGCGGCTGCTCCATTGGTGCGGAAGGGGTCGATACCTCAACGGCGTTGATTCAGGTGAACGAGGACGGTAGCGTCAACCTCTCCACGTCGGTGTCGGAAAACGGTCAGGGGCTACAGACCACCATGTCGTTAATCGCCGCTGAAGCTTTCGGGATCGCGATGGCCGACATTCACTTCAGTGAACCGCCCACCTCGGTGATTGGCGACGGGGGCTCAACGGCGGCCACGCGCGGGACGATGGTTGGCGGCGGGGCGATTCTGGACGCGGCAGAGAAAATTAAGCGCCGTATTCTGAGCGTCGTGGGTGAGACCATCGGCGCGACGCGACTTGAAGATACCCGCTGGCAGGACGGTTTTATCATCAATAAACAAGATGATAGCCAACGTATCGCGTTTAAAGATGCGGTTAATAAAACTAAATGGGCCAGCGTCAGCCTGACGGAATACGGTTGGTTTGTGCCGCCGCCGATCCACTGGGATGAAGAAAAAGGCTGTGGCAGCCCGTACTTCACCTGGGTATATGGTTGCCAGGTGGCGGAAGTGCGGGTGAACATCAGCACGGGTAAGACCGACCTGCTGCACGTCACCGCCGCGCATGATGTCGGTCAGGTGCTCAATCCCGTCGGTTTTGAAGGGCAGGTATGCGGCGGCGTGGCGCAGGGCTTCGGCTACGCACTACTGGAAGATTTCAATATTGAGCACGGCCAGGTGAAGTCGGAGAACTTTGATAGCTACCTGCTGCCAACGATCAAGGACATTCCCGCCATTACGGTGATCGGGGTGGAAAACCCGGATAAAGCAGGCCCGCTTGGGGCAAAAGGTATCGGCGAACCGGCGACTGAACTGGCGGCCGCCGCCATCAATAACGCCGTAAGTTTTGCGCTAGGCACGCGTTTTAATAAGCTGCCGCTGACGCTGGAACAGGTGATTCTTGGCTATAACCTGAAAAAACCGGCACGGCAAAGTGAACTGATGATTGAACAGGAGAACAAAAAGCAGGTGCTGCGCCTGACAGACGTTACGGTGACGCGCCCGAAGACGCTGGATGAAGCCCTGGCGCTGCTTAAAAGTGACGGTGTCACGGTCATCGCAGGGGGGACCGATGTGATCGTTCAGGGGCGTCTGCAAACTAAATCGGTGAAGCTGGTTGACATCTCTCGTCTCAGTGAACTGACTCAGGTGACGGAAGACCCGCAAAGCCACGAAGTGTCGATTGGCGCCGCGGTCACCTTTAACCGTATTACCGACAACCCTCTGCTGCGCGAACGTTACCCGCTGCTGGTGCAGGCCTGTCATACCGTCGGCTCACACCAGATTCGTAACCGCGCCACCATCGGCGGCAATATCGTCAACGCGGCGCCATGTGGTGACTCCATCCCGCCGTCGATTCTCTACGACGCCAGCGTTGAACTGCGTTCCCATGCTGCCACACGGCGTATGTCACTGGCCGAGTTCCTGCTCTCTGGCTACAAAACGCAACGCCAGCCAGATGAACTGCTGACGCGCGTGATCCTTCCGCCGCCGGCGCACCCAAAAGCGAAGGGTTTCTACCATCAGCTTGGACGACGTAATGCACTGAATATTACCCGCCAGAGCTTAACCGCGCTGCTGGAATTCACCGCTGACGGTACCGTGAGCTACTGCCGACTGGTCGACGGCGCGTTATTCAGCAAACCGCAGCGTCTGCTCGATGTCGAGCGCTGTCTGGTGGGGCAGCGTATCACGCCGCAAACCGTTGATAGCGCCTGCGAGGTGCTGGACAAGCTGATTTATGCCGCGATCGGCAAACGCTGGTCTGCAGCCTATAAGCAGCCGGTTTTTGTCAGCATGTTCCGCGACATGATGACGCAGGCATCCGCTCAATAATCAATGAAAGCAGGGCGCCCGGCGCCCTGTCGAGGACAACGAGATGAGTATCATTAAAGTGAAGGTCAACGGCAAACTGGTGGAAGCGAAGGTCGAAGGCAATATGCGTCTGCTGGATTTGGTTCGCAACACCCTGAAGCTAACCGCGACAAAAGAAGGCTGCGCTATTGGTGAATGCGGTGCCTGTACGGTGATGATGGACGGCAAAGCGGTCTGTTCCTGTCTGGTGCTGGCAGAACAGTGCGATGAGGCGGAAATCACCACCCTGGAAGGGTTAAACGACAACCCCATTACGCAAAAATTGCAGAATGCTTTTGTTGAGAAAGGCGGCGTTCAGTGCGGATTCTGTACGCCGGGCGTGCTGGTCAGCACGACCGCGCTGCTGCAAGAGGTGCCGCAGCCGAGTGATGAACAACTGAAGGATGTGCTGGAAGGTAATATCTGTCGCTGTACCGGCTACCAGCCGATTCTTGATTCAATTCATCACGCCTTAAAGTCATAACGCGGTGATGGCGCGCCGGGGAGGTTGAAACCTCCCCAACGCCGATTACGCATGACTCTCGCTGCATTCCAGTAGTTGTGCTTTGAGCTTCGCATACTCTTCTATGACATAGCGCTCCGCTGCCGCCTGATCGGCAATCGCCTCTACCCGCACCGCACAATACTTGTACTCCGGCGTTTTGGTGACTGGGCTAAGATTTTCCGTGACCAGCTCGTTACAGGCGCCGATCCACCACTGGTAGGTCATATAAATCGCCCCTTTATTGGGCCTTTCGCTGACTTTGGCCCGGGTAATAATTCGCCCTTTACGTGAGTTCACCCACACCAGCGATTCATCGGCAATACCTAAACGCGCTGCGTCGGCGGTATTGATCTGCGCATAACCCGGTTCGTCGGCCAGCGTCGAGAGCGCTGAACAGTTGCCGGTCATCGAACGGCAGGAGTAGTGGCCTACCTCGCGTACCGTCGAGAGCACCATGGGAAATTCTTCCGTTAATTTATCGATTGGCGCTACCCAATCACAGGTGAAGAATTTCGCCAGCCAGTTTGCCGTGGAGAAGCGATCGGCAAACAGCCATGAGGTTCCCTTATCCGCCGGTGATTCATCCCGACATGGCCACTGTACGTACCCAAGCTCACCCATTTTCTCATAGGTGGCGCCGAAGAAATCCGGACACAAGTGCCGCAATTCATCCCAGATTTCCTGAGTGTTACGGTAGTGCATCGGATAGCCCATGCGGGTGGCGACTTCGCTAATAATTTGCCAGTCGGTTTTCAAGTCCCACTGCGGCTCCACCGCTTTAAAGAAGCGCTGGAAGCCCCGGTCTGCGGCGGTATAAACCCCTTCATGCTCGCCCCACGACGTCGAGGGAAGGATGACGTCGGCCGCCGCGGCGGTTTTGGTCATGAAAATGTCCTGCACAATCACCAGCTCCAGCGTCGCAAACGCCTTACGCACCGCCGACAGCTCGGCGTCGGTTTGTAACGGATCTTCACCCATAATGTACGCTGCACGGACTTCCCCGTTCGCTGCCCGATGCGGTAGTTCGCTAATACGATAGCCGGTATGAGCCGGCAGGCTTTCGACGCCCCAGGCTTTGGCGAACTTCTCGCGGTTTTCGGCAACGTTAACGAACTGATAGCCCGGATAGGTATCCGGCAGGGCGCCCATATCACAGGCCCCCTGAACGTTATTTTGCCCGCGAACCGGGTTGACGCCGACGCTCGCTTTGCCAAGATTGCCAGTCAGAATCGCCAGGCTGGTCAGAGCGCGCACCGTTTCTACCCCCTGGTAGAACTGGGTGACGCCCATGCCCCAAAGAATCGTGGCCGTCGTAGCGCGGGCATACAGTCGGGCGCACGCGCGAATGTCCTGCGCGCTGACGCCGGTAATCTCTTCAACCGACTCCGGCGGATAGCCTTCGACGATTTTACGGTACTCTTCAAAGCCCTCAGAACGCTGGGCAACGAAAGATTTGTCGTAGAGATCCTCCGCAATAATGACGTGGCCGATAGCATTTAACAGCGCGATATTCGAACCATTTTTTAGTGCCAGATGCATATCGGCAATCCGGGCGGTTTCTATACGCCGTGGATCACAGACAATAATTTTGGCGCCATTTCGCTTCGCATTAAGCACATGATTGGCGACGATAGGGTGAGAATCTGCCGGATTGTAGCCAAAGATAAACACCAGCTCACTGTTATCAATTTCGGTGATGGCATTGCTCATTGCGCCGTTACCGACCGATTGGTGCAGACCTGCAACCGAAGGGCCGTGTCAGACGCGCGCGCAGCAGTCAACGTTATTGGTGCCGATGACCGCGCGGGCGAACTTTTGCATCACATAGTTAGTTTCGTTGCCGGTACCCCGCGAAGAACCTGTGGTTTGAATGGCGTCGGGGCCATATTTTGCTTTGATCTCGCTAAGCCGCGTGGCGACGTAATCCAGCGCCTCGTTCCACGAAACGGCTTCCAGTTTGCCGCCACGCTGGCGACGGATCATTGGCGTTTGCAGCCGTGGCGTCAGAATGCGGGTATCGTGGACAAAATCCCAGCCGTAGTAGCCTTTCAGACACAGCGTCCCCTGGTTATTTTTGCCCATCGCCGCTTCTGCGCGCACGATCCGCCCGTCCTCAACCACCAGCTGCAGCTTGCAGCCAGCGGCACAGTAAGGGCAGACGGTGGTCACTTTCTTCATCATGACTCTCCAGATAATGGTAAAACGCTAAAACAGCAGCCCAAAATCAAAACGGCTGCTGACCCCAAAGGCGATGGCCTGCTGGACGGCGGGGATCGTCATTAACGCCAGCGCCAGCAGCGCCAGTATGAGTCGGTTGTGCATTATTCCCCCGCGCTGTGTTGTGGTTGTTGACCTTTCTGCACTTTGCGCAGCAGCAGCCACATACGCACGGTGCGCACCGCCATATTTCGCGCCGCAGCGCTTGGCGGCAGTGGATCGGGTTCCGGTACATCGTGAGAAATACGCAACGGCACGCTGCCGTTGAGCGTCAGGTTGGCAACGATGGCCGTGAGCGTCCCGATGGTGATACCACTGTGCAGGAAAAGCTGCATCATGGGGGGGAACTGGGTGAACAGGTTCGGCACCAGCACCGGCATCATGCCGAGACCGAGGGTCAGTGCGACCACCATCCCATTGTTATTGTTACGGTAGTTGACCTGTCCCAGGGTACGAATACCGGAGACGGCGACCATGCCAAACATGACGATCCCGGCACCGCCGAGGATCGGTTTTGGGATCAACACCACCAACGCCGCCATTTTCGAGAACACGCCCATCAAAATGAGAATCGCCCCTGAGGCCGACACCACAAAACGGCTGCGTACCCCGGTGAGGCCGATTAATCCGACGTTCTGCGCAAAGGCGGCGTAGGGGAAGAGGTTGAAGAAACCGCAAATGGTGGTGGCCAGCCCGCAGGTGTTCAGACCGTTGCGCAGCATGGTGGCATCCACTTTCTTACCGACAATATCGCCGGTGGCCATAATCGAGGACATGGTCTCCACCATCACCACCACCATTACCATAGAGAGCAGGGCGACGGGCACGATATGAAACTCCGGGCGAGCAAACTGCATCACCGACGGCAGGTGCAGCCACGGAGTGGCGTTCACCAGTTGAAAGTCGAGCGGCTTGAAGAAGCTCCAGAGAATGGTGCCAATAATCAGCCCAATGAGTACGGCGGTGTTTTTGACCACCCCGGTAGCGAAGGTATACAGGTTAAGGATGATAACCAGCGTGATTGCGGCCATCAGCAGCGAAAACAGGTCGCCAAATCCTTCCATTTCACTGCTTCCTCCGCCTATCCATCCGCCGGCCACCGGCATGATCGACAGACCAATCAACGTCACGATACCGCCCATCACCACCTTGGGAAAGAAGCGAATCAGACGGCTAATCCACGGCGCGCAGCAGAGGATAAATATCCCCGAAACAATCACCGAACCGGAAATGGTGCCGATGCCGTATTCTTTGCCGATCAGCACCATCGGGATGAGCGCGGCGAAGGTACAGCCCTGAATCAGCGGCAAACGGCAGCCGAGCCAGGGGCGAATCCCCATCGACTGAACAATGGTGGCCGCGCCGCAGATAAACAGATCGGCGCTGATCAGTAAAATAATGTGCTCGGCGGGCAAGCCAACCGCGCTGCCCACCACCAGGGGAACGGCTACCGCACCTGCGTACATCACCAGCACGTGCTGCAGTCCGTAGAGAATCATTTGCATAATCGGCAAAACCTTATCGACCGGCGCGGTTGATGCCGTCGAGCGTGAGGCAGGAATGGCTGAATCTTTCATGAAGTGGTTATCTCCTGTACGACTTTCGCCCCAGCGAGAGCGGAAGTTACGATTCGAAGGCAGTTATCGCCTCCCTGAACTGATGTGGTCATCAGCATGTTGCGCGCACGGCGATATCTATGCGTAAGCTGTGCCAGAATTAACCGTTATCGGAAGCAAATAATATTTTTGTGAATGGAATCACGACTTGCCGGATATTATTCCGGGGTGACAAGGCGGAATGAAAGGGCGGTAAAATACCGGCTATCACTATGAGAGTATTTATCTCTCATTTTGGTAGGGGCGAAGAGAACGACGTCTGGAATGGCTAAATGAGATTAATTATTAATGCCATGATTTTATGAGTATTATTTTATTTATGACCGGTTTATT
>NZ_JANEWH010000158.1:0-9578 GCF_028069715.1 Kluyvera sp. Awk 3
AAATAAAGGGATTGACTTAATTATGGGCGAGTTTCATTCTGCAACGGCGGTGCGTAGGAGGGGATTCCGATCTCGGCGAAGCGAGCAGTCTTGTCAACGGGTGTGCTAACTCCGCGCAGGGGGTTGTTTTCATTGCAAGGGAAAAGTCATGAGTCAGACCACGATATTGACGAAAATTACTGATATATCGCAGAAAATGGCGTCGGAGGTTCATCTCCGAAGCCTACGCGATAGTTTCATTATCACCGTGCCCTTTTTGGTGTTAGCCGGGCTTTTTATTATGGTGAACTTTGTTTTTCTGGACGCAAAAGGGTTTATCGGACAGTGGGTTTCCGCCGAGACGATGGCGGCGCTGAGGAGCGTCGGCGATCGCATACTGAACGGCACCATGAATATTTTGTCGCTGATGCTGGTGGTATTAATTGCCTGGAGTATTGCCAGCAAGCGTAAGTTTGCCGCGCCGATGATCCCGGCGATGGTCTCATTAGCGGCATTTCTGGTCTTGATGCCAGGAACATTATCCGTTGTTCCTGTGAATGCTTCCGAAGCGGTGCAGGTCAGCGGCGTCATTTCTCAGGGGCTCACCAACGCCGGCGGCGTGTTTATGGCAATTATTACCGCCGTGATTGCCACCGATCTGTTTTTGTGGATAGCGAAAACCCGCTGGCTACAAATTCGCATGGGTGATGAAGTTCCGCCGATGGTGACACAGTCTTTCCAGTCAATGTTCTCGATTATGCTGGTGGTGCTGGCCTTTGCGCTGGTGGCGTCGGTGGTGAAGGTGAGTACGGGGAAAGAGGTGCATGAGATAATCCAGGCCATCATTCAGGCGCCGCTCGTGCATTTAACCACTAACCTGCCAGGCTTTCTGGTGCTGACCACCTTAACCAATTTCTTGTTTTCGCTGGGTATTCATCCGTCAGGCATTATTAACCCGATTCTGGAGCCGCCTCTGTTGGTGGCGATGCAGGAAAACATGGCCGCCTTTGCCAGAGGCGAAGTGCCACCGCATATTATCGTGCTGCCGTTCCGCGACCTTTACGGCCATATGGGGGGAACCGGAAGTACGCTGGCGCTGCTGATTGCGGTCTTTCTGCGCAGCAAAATCTCCAGTCATCAAAAGCTCGGCAGAACCGTGCTGGCGCCGGGATTATTCAATATTAACGAGCCGGTTATTTTTGGTTTCCCGGTGCTTTACAACCCGTTAATTATGATCCCATTTATTATTTATCCGCAGATTAACTTTATTATTGCCTATTTTGCCACCGAG
The DNA here is from genome assembly GCF_028069715.1 of Kluyvera sp. Awk 3. Taxonomy (NCBI): domain Bacteria; kingdom Pseudomonadati; phylum Pseudomonadota; class Gammaproteobacteria; order Enterobacterales; family Enterobacteriaceae; genus Kluyvera; species Kluyvera sp. Awk 3. The sequence continues at coordinate 1,271 of NZ_JANEWH010000158.1, forward strand.
TTTGGCATGGTCTCACGTATTGTCGCCTATGTACCGTGGTCGGTTCCGCCGCTGCTTTCAGGTTGGTTAGGGTCGGGAGGTGATTTCCGCAACGTGCTGCTACAGCTCCTGCTCTTAGCATTAGGGGTAATGATCTATTTGCCGTTCTTAATGGCCTATGAACGCACGATGCTGAAAAACAAAGTTGAAGCGCTGGTCAATACGCTGTCTTCAGATAATACCGCAACCACCATCGAAGATACGCCTGAATTAAATGGCCTCGAGGTGCTGAATAATAAAACCATCATCCTGACCTGTAATGAAGGTATGTCGACATCGATCATGGCCAAAAAGATGGGGCAGTACGCGAAGGAACAGGGTTACGAGTTAACGATCTACGCTGTCAATATTGGGCGTATCGAAGAGGAATATCACAAGGCTGACCTGATTTTATTAGGACCGCAGGTTGTCTATATGCAGGATAGTATTATTGAAAATATACATGCGGCCTGCCCGGTACTCCCGATTAATAAACAATATTTTAGCAAGCTGGACGGTAAATCTGCCATTGAAGAGGCGGCAAACCAACTGGCGGGCATCAACGGAATTTAACAGGAGGTTATACGATGATTCACAGTGCGTTTATTGGTTTTGGTAAAAGCGCGACGCGCTACCATTTACCTTATGTTCTGGCCCGTAAAGATAAATTTAACGTTAAGCGTATTTATGATCAGCGGCGAAATCCTGATCGGGAACAGGAAGCGGCCTACCGGGACATCGCTTTTACTTCGCAGGTTGAGGATATCCTGAATGATGCGGATATAACCCTGGTGACCGTCTGTACCCATCCGGATAGCCATTTCCATTACGCAAAACTTTGCCTTGAACACGGCAAAAACGTGCTGGTGGAAAAACCGTTCACCACCACGCCGGAAGAAGCCAGGACGCTGTTTGCGCTGGCTCGAGAAAAAGGGCTTCTGGTGACGCCGTTCCAGAACCGTCGTTTTGATAGCTGTTTCTTAACCATGAAGCAGGCCATCGAAAGCGGCAAGCTGGGCGAGATTGTGGAGGTGGAGAGCCACTTTGACTACTTCCGCCCAGACGCCGAGCATCAGCCCGGCGGTAACTTCGACGGCGCATTTTATGGCCTGGGCGTGCACACGCTTGACCAGATGCTGTCGCTGTTTGGCCGCCCCCAGCAGGTCTTTTATCACCTGCGGCATCTTCGCCAGCCAGCTAACCCGGATGATACCTTCGAGGCGCAGCTATTTTACGGTGATATGAAAGCCATCATCAAAACCAGCCATCTGGTGAAGACGCCTTATCCGAAATTCCTGGTCCACGGTACGCGCGGTTCGTTTGTTCGTTATCAGATTGACCAACAGGAAACTTGCCTGAAAAACGGCGTGATGCCAAATGACAAGCACTTCGCGGAAGGTGAGGAGCTGGCATTGCTGGAGTACGTTGATCAACAGGGAGTCAGTCATATTGAACATATTGCGTCGGTAAAGGGGGATTACGGGCGCGTTTACGATGCCATTTTTGCCACGTTGACCGCTGGCGCGGCGAATTACGTCAGTGAAGAGGAGGCATTAACTAACCTGGAAATACTGCAGGGGGCATTCCGCCAGCCATCGCCTTCACTTCTGGTTTTAGACTAAGGGACGACTATGCAAAGAATACTCAACTGTCGCGCCAGCGACTTCGCCGAGCCGGTGACGGCGGCGGCGTTAAAGCAGGCCATTATGGCATCCGAGGGGCGAGTGATTATGGCGGAAGTCGCCGCAGGTGCGTCGCCGCTGTATGGCGAGGTGACTAACGGTGAGCTGCTGTGCGCGTTTGGCGCCGATATGCTGCTGGTGAAAGGAATGGATTGCCAGAGTCAGCGTATTCAGGGCTGCGATGGGCTGCGTCATTTCAAACAGCTAACGGGACGTCTGGTGGGCGTGAGTCTGGAAGTGCTGGCGGAAAATACGCCGGATAACCCTCGCGGCTGGGATCCGCTTCATCTCGGACTGGTTACCGAGGCCGATTTTTATTGCCTGACGGCTTACGACAAACCGGGCGTGGATGCTGCGCGGGTAAGGGAAGCGGTAAGCCAATTGCGCGCGCTAACGGATAGACTCATTCTGGTGGCGAAGTTCTACGGCACAGGAGTGGCAGAGGCGGACGAGTACGCGGATTATGTTGCAGCAGGTGCGGATGGGGTGATAGTTCCTGCTCCTTCCAGCTGCCGCGGCGCATCGGAAGCCCGCATTGAGCGAGTACTTTCGGCTATTCGCGCGGCGGGCGGCATGGCCATCACCACCGTTAGCAGCAGTCAGGAAGGGGCGGATGAAGCCACGGTGCGTGAGATTGCTCTCGCCAGCAAACGCTGCGGTGCCGATGTTTACAACTTTGGTGATGCCGGCGTGGCAGGGATGGCCGACCCGCAGGCCGTGTATACGCTGTCGATGGCGGTGCGCGGTAAGCGGCATACCTGGGTCAGGATGGCGGCGTCGTCATTACGTTAATCATCGTCAGATGAACCCGCACCGCCAGCCGCTTTCCGCGGCGGTGCGGGTAGCCCATATCAGACGATGTTCGTCATCATTGCGCCGTCGGTTTCAGCAAGCCACCCGTCGATTTATTATTCTCTAAATATTGATGCTGGAAAATACACATACGTATCGTGTTGCGGTATTCGCCGTTAACGAAAAACTCATGTATTAACTCGCCTTCCTGGATAAAACCAAGCTTACGATAAATATGGATGGCTTTCGCGTTCTCTTTATCCACGATGAGATAGAGCTTATAGAGATTCAGGACGGTAAAACCGTAATCCATCGCCAGCTTAGCGGCGCGTGTCGCCAGGCCTTTGCCCTGATATTCCGGTGAGATGATAATCTGGAATTCAGCTCGCCGATGAATATGGTTTATTTCAACCAGCTCCACCAGACCAGCATTATTGCCATTATACGAAATGACAAAACGGCGTTCGCTCTGATCGTGGATGTGTTTATCGTAAAGATCGCTTAGTTCAACAAAGGCTTCATAAGGTTCTTCGAACCAATAGCGCATCACGCTCGCGTTATTATCGAGCTGGTGCACAAAGCGCAAATCTTCGCGTTCAAGGGGTCTTAGCTTAATGTCTGATTGTTCTGGCATAATATTTTCAGCCTCTTTGTAAACTGAAAATATATTATCTACTGATGGTGGGCGTCATCAAGATTTGAAAAAAATTACAATTAATTCAGCGTGATAATTCTGCTCCCCACCAGACGAGCGTGTTTGCCACGCTCATCTGATAGGGCCTGCAAGATTAGTGTCGCACCAGCGTCGCAAAGTAATACACCAGCGGCACTGCCAGCACCCACAATCCGACAGGAATCTCGCGCCATTTACCAGCGATTGTCTTGATCACGATGTAAAACAGCAGGCCACCGGCAATCCCGGTACCGAAGCTGTTGGCAATCAGCGTGATCATCACCATCATCAGCACCGGCAGACCGTCGGTAAAGTTGGCCAGATCGACCTTGCGCAGGCCGCTGAACATATTCAGGCCAATCAGAATCAATGCTGGCGCGGTGGCTTCTTTCGGGATCATCAGCGCCACCGGGGTGAACAGCAGCATCAGCAGGAACATCACCGCCGCGGCCAGCGCCGTCAGGCCGGTTTTGCCTCCGGCTTCTGCCGCAGCTGAAGATTCAATCAGCGCGGTGGCCGCCGGGATCCCCAGCCATGGCCCTACCGCGGCGGCAATCGAGTCGACCATAAACGGACGATTGATATGCGGCATATTGCCTTCTTCATCCAGCAGCCCGGCTTCACCGCCGACCGCCAGGGTAGTGCCCATGGTGGAGAAGAACTCTGAAGCGAAGAAGACAAACAGGAACGGCAGGAAGGCGATATTGAGCGCTCCCAGCATATCAATCTGGCCTAGCACGGGCGTCAGTGAATGCGGCACATCGATAAAGTGGTTTGGCAGACGGGTGACGCCCGCCGGAATACCGACCAGCGTGGCAAATAAAATGGCCCACAGAATGCCGCCTGGAATGCGTCGCGCCTGCAGAGCGATGGCCAGAAATAGCCCGCACAGCGCGACCAGCGCGCCAGGAGCCAGGAAATCGCCTAACATTAACGCGTTCGTTTTGGCGTTCGCCAGCACCAACCCGGCGTTGCGGAACCCCAGCACCGCGACAAACAGGCCAATAGAGGCGGTTAATCCGAGCTTTATCGACTGCGGTACCGAGCGGGTGACGACTTCGCGCAGGCCGAATTTGGTTAACAGGAAAAAGAGGATCCCTGACCAGCAGGCAATACCTAAGCCAATCGGCCAGCCGATGTTTTCACTGCCCGCGAGCGTCACGCCTACCAGCACCGACCCGCCAATACCGGGGCCGACGATAAACGGCAGGTTGGCATAAAACGCCATCAGCAGCGTCCCGCCGACGAACACCAGAATGGTACCGGTGGTGGCCGCCCCTTTATCCATTCCGCCTACCGCCAACAGGCCTGGAATGACCACTAAAAGATAGGCGGCGGCCAGAAAGCCGGTGATGCCCGCCAGACATTCGGTACGCAGCGAACTGCCGCGCGAGTAAAGCGCAAAGCGCCGTTCCAACCAGCTCCCGGAGGTGGTGGAGTTAAGGGTATTATCGGCCATGATGTGGCGCTCCCATGATTATTGTTGTGCTGTGTGTTGTGATGAAATGACCGGGTCGACAATCTGTCGCGTGGTGCCGTCGGTCAGCCCTAAATCGGTTAAATGCGGTCCGGCGTTACAAGCAAGACAGGTGCCTTCAATCGCCTTAAAGACCCGATACGGCGGCTCCCAGTCGGCAACCTTCGCGCTGAGATCGCGCAGATTGCGGAATTCCGCGGCCAGCTCGTCGGCGGGTTTGTCAGAAAGCATCCCGGCAATCGGCATCGCCACGTGGGCCAGAATGCCGCCGTTTTGCGCCAGCGCCATGCCGCCGCCCGAGGCGATCAGCTGATTGGCTGCCAGGGCCATATCTTCGGGGTGACGGCCCAGCACCACCAGGTTGTGCGAGTCGTGCGAGTAGCTGGTGGCGATAGCGCCGCGCAGTTCGCCCCAGCCTTCCAGCAGGGCAATCTGCGGCGTGGCGGCATGTCGGCCATGACGATGCTTAACCCAAATCAGGCTAAATCCGTCGGGAATCTGCACCTGGCCGTCACGGATCTCGACGTCCACTTCGCCCCATTGGGTAAAGCGCGCGCCGCGGATGTGGCGAAGCCGCGCGACGCCGTGTTGAATGCGGCCAACTCGCAACGCGAAGTCATCGGCGCTGAGTGGATCCAGGTGCAGCGTATTGCGCGGCGGCGTCACGCCAGGGGCCGGGGGAATCGCTGCCAGCAGCTTGCCGTCGCGGGCGATTTGTTTCCCGGCGACGTAGACCGCGCGGGCGGAGAGTTTATCCAGCGAATCAAAGACCACCAGATCCGCGCGGCGACCGGCGGCAATCAGCCCCAGATCGTTTCGCTGCAGACGAATGGCGGCGTTCAGCGTGGCGAAGCGCAGAACGTCGGTGGCCCTCAGTCCGTGTTCAATCAGTAAATTGAGCAGGGCGATGATGCCGCCTTTTTCCAGCAGCATATCCGGCGGCACGTCGTCGGTGCAGACCGTAATCTGCGAAGAGAGATGCGGCAGCGTTTGCAATGCTTTGACGATATCCGGCAGCAGGTAAGGGTGGGAACCCCGAATTTCGAGCGTCAGCCCGGCGCGCAGCTTTTCCAGCGCATCGTCAGCGGAGGTCAGTTCATGGTCTGAGGTGACGCCTGCGGCCAGATAGGCTTGCAAATCGGCGCCGCTCAGCCCGCGAGCGTGGCCTTCGATCAGTTTGCCGCTGTCCAGCCCCGCCTGCACAATCTCCTGCATGCGGCAACTGCCGTGCAGCACGCCGTGCATATCCATCACTTCCGCCACGCCGCGCACTTCCGGCCAGCCGAGCATGGTGTTCATTTCCGCGCCGGCGAATTCGGCACCCGACATTTCCAGACCCGGCGTCGACGGGACGCTGGACGGCGCGGCAACCATCACCTGCAACGGCAGATGACGGCTCGCCTCTACGGCATAGCGCACGCCTGCCACGCCCAGCACGTTGGCCAGCTCATGGGGATCCCAGAAGACGGCGGTGGTTCCCTGCGCCAGCACAATTTCGGCATAGCGCTCCGGCGGCAGATGTGAGCTTTCCAGGTGTACGTGGGTGTCCATCAGGCCGGGAGAGAGGAATTCACCGGGCAGGGAGTGGCGTTCAAGGGCGTCGCTGCGGCTACCGCGCGGGTGGACGCTGGCAATCATATCGCCGACGATACCTACGTCGGCTTCGCGAATTTCACCCGTCGCCATATCGACGATGTAAGCATCGGTGAGCAGCAGGTCGAACGGAACTTCACCACGAGCGGCCTGAACGGCGCGGCGGCGGTTTTCAGCATTGCTGGACATAACATCTCCGGCACAGGGATAATGTGCGCTACTTTAGGGGCAGAGCAAACGGTTGCCCAGATGAAAAAACTTATCACCTGATAACTTCGGCTTATTCTGCGTGATCGTCACGAGTGAAGCACAACATGACCGAACCCTGGCAGCGATTGCCCGCGCTCTCGCTTAAACAACTGCAGTATTTTGTCACGCTGGCCCAACTGCGTCACTTTACGGACACCGCGAATCGTCTGGCCATTAGCCAACCGGCGCTCAGCAGCGCTTTGCGGCAGACGGAAGCGGTGCTTGGCGGCAAGCTGGTGAATCGTACCGCTTCGGCGGTGACGTTAACCGAGCTGGGGGCGGCGATACTGCCCCATGCCCAGCGGGTGCTGAGCGTGGCGCAGACGGCGTTTCAGGATATGCAGCAAATCGTCGAGGCGGGCGGCGATGGAACGGTGCGCATTGGGCTGGTGCCGTCGGTCAGTTCGCTGTTATTTCCTTTGCTGCCGAAGATGCTGGCACAGGCGTTCCCGCGTCTGCGCGTTGAATTTCACGATCGCACCAACGATGCCATGGTTGGCGACCTGCAAAGCGGGCAAATTGATTTTGGCGTCGGCGCCATCGACAGTTCGCTGCCGGCTGATTTGCAGCTCTTCCCGCTGCGTGAAGATCCGCTGGTGGCGGTTTTGCACAGGGACGACCCGCTAGCCGGGCAGCCACATTTACCGTGGAAACTGCTGGCGGGGCGCGATATTGCGGTATTCTCAAAAGGGAACGTGCAGCGGCTGGTCGGGGCCTTGGTTGAAAGCCAGCGGCTGACGTTGAATACGCGCTATCAGGTGGACTATATCGAAACGCTGTACGGGCTGGTGCGCTCGCAGCTGGCGGTGGCGATTTTGCCGCAGCTTTACACCACCCACCTTGAGGACCCAACGCTGCGGGTCGCGCAGCTTCAGCAACCAGCGCTGACGCGTACGGTGGCGCTAATGCGCGGGCCGCAGACGCTGCCGCCGCTAATTGAGTCCTGCTTTACGCTGCTGCTTAAAGCGCTGCGTGAGAACGCCGCCGAGTAGCGCCAACAGAATAAGGGAGGCGTCTGCCTCCCTGTATCCATTTTTATTGTTTGACGGTCAGCATGCCGTTTTCACGGCCATGGGTCTTATTCCACGATGCGCTTTCAATGCCGTCTGCATTCATACTGACGGAAATAATATAGCCCGCTCCGTGAATTTCATAAAAATTGTTGTTAATACGCTTCACAACGGCTTTTTTGCCATTAATCGTCGCCGAGAAGAAACCGTTCGACAGCGTTGCTTTTAGCACATTAGAAGAGAGCGTCGCTTCACGCATGGGATCGGCGACGTGCGCCGCCTGCGCGTGTTGTTCCGCGTCGTGAGTGCGAGTCGCGTTGGCCGCGTTGGCATACGCCGCGGTCATGGCCGCGTTGTTGATCCCTTGCTGTCTGTTTTGTTCGGATAAATAGCAGGTATCTTTAGAAATACCTTGCGCCTCACATGCCGCCATTCGCTGTGCCGGGGTAGAGCAACCCGCAAGAATCGCCGAGCTTGCCACAACGGCTAACAGCATTATTTTTGCTTTCATCATTAACCTTATTTTTTATATAGACCAGAACGTCACCTGAATAAATGTTTAACGTTCTTCCCGTAATATTTTCGGGAGCGTTAATTATAAATTATTTTCAGGTTTTAATTGTTATGAGTGATAACAGTCGTTCGTGATTATGGAGACTGCATTGCTATATACCACCGCCCCTAATGCCCCGGTTGCTACCAGCGCGAGGGAGACGATCGCATACGCAAGAATAATTTTTATCATTGACTATCAATCACTAAGGCAAGCAGAAGTTTGCCGCTTTCTTTGTAACGCGAAGCAACTATCCAGTAA
>NZ_JANEWH010000159.1:0-9523 GCF_028069715.1 Kluyvera sp. Awk 3
AGGTTAAGGGATTTCTATGCGCGTAAAAAAAGTAATGATTAAACCCTCTATTATCGCTCTGGCTATTACTGCGGCGGTAGGTGCACCAGCTTGTGCTCTGGCAAGCAGCGGCGACTTTGCCTCTCCGGCGTATACGGCGACGCAAACCAAAGGGGAAATGGTCTATGAAAGCGATGATACGGCGGTCTCCATTATGGGTTCCGTACGTTTGTATGCGAAGGACGATTCCGCGCATAGCGTAGAACATAATATTCAGAATAATGACTCGCGTCTGGGCGTCGCATTACGGCAGAAAATTAATGACAAAGGTTATTATGCGGTCGGTTATTACGAAACCGGTATTCACGGTCTGGATTCCGCCACTGACGATCAGGGCAATGATGTCTATACCCGTCAGGCGTACGCCGGGCTGGGCAATGATGAATATGGTGTAATCACATTTGGTAAACAGTATGCGCCAACAGACTGGGGGCTGGGTATTGATACCACTTATGCTTACGGCGGTAAGGCCAAACACGATACCGCCGGGATGTCGACGGATATTATTAACTCAGCGGCTATCTATTACTACAACACCAAAGAATTTACCGTCGGCGTAATGGGCCAGGGTAATGATGATGTAGATAAAATTGGCTTCGGTAGCGGTTATGGCGACGGCCCGGATATGCACGATGCTTACCATGACGGTTCTGCCACCGTTCACGGCGGCGCGGCGCTGGCGGCGCAGTATCGCTTTGACAATGGCTTCTCTGTTTCCGGTGCGGCAGCGTACAACAATTATACGGTTAACCAGGGGACAACGACGACCAATATGACCTATTACGACCAGAATGGTAACCCAATGGGTACTGTACCGGTCACCAACGTCACCGGCCCGTCATACGATGGTAACACCTACTCAATGGGCTTAAACGCCAAGTACACCGCCAATTTTGACGGCTTCACCTGGTATAACGCCGCGCAGGCGACTTACTACATCAACAAAGTTGACGATGTTCACGCGGCGGTCAGCGGCACCAGCAACGCCACCGACGATCAGGAAACTATCCTGGGACTGGAATATGCTTCTCAGTTCAAAATTACGCCGGAGTGGAGCGTTTACGCTAACTTTGACTGGACCGAAGGCGGCGATGCGATGGACGGACAGCACTTCCAGTCCACCACGCTGGGTACTGACTACTGGTTAGGTAAAAACGCCGTCACCTATATCGAATACGGCTATGAGAAAGCCAGCGGGAATACCGATGATTCTTATAACGTCTCCGATCACCTGGCTGCGGTAGGCCTGCGTATCTTTATCTAAATGCTGTAAACCCCCATCTTATGCCAGTGGGGTGGGGGCCGTACTTTTCATTTGCTCTTGTTACTATTGTGTTGATGTCGCTGTGGGGAGGGGGAGTGCTTCGCGGCGATAATGGCAGGTTTATTTCCTATTTAGCCAGACCCGGAGGTCTGGCTTTTCTTTTATGTCGCCCTGTCGTTTACATATTCTGCTGTACGACTTCGGGAGCTTCCTGCGCCAGCTCGCCCTCGTTCTGCGACAGCATCGCCGTCGCGACGCCGTTACCCAGAACGTTAATCGCCGAACGGCCCATATCGAGGAAGTGGTCAATGCCCATCAGCAGCAGGATACCCGCAACCGGAATATTAAAGCTCGGAATGGTCGCTGCCAGCACCACCAGCGCTGAACGCGGCACCCCGGCAATCCCTTTGGATGCCAGCATCAGCGTCAGCATCAGGACCGCAATCTCAGAGAAGCCAAGATGGATATTGTAGGCCTGTGCAATAAACATGGATGCAAAAGAGCAGTACACCATCGAACCCACCAGATTAAAGGAGTAACCAATCGGCAACACGAAGGAGACGATGTTGCGCGAGCAGCCAAATTGGGTCAGCTGTTCAAGGGTTTTCGGATAGGCCGCTTCGGAGCTGCTGGTGGTAAACGCCACCAGCACCGGGTCTTTGAGCATGCTGAGCAGGCGGAAGACTTCTTTCTTCAGCACCATATAGCCAATGGCCACCAGCACGCAGCAGGTCAACAGAATTGCCACGTAGTAGCCGCCAATAAATGAAGCGTAGTTCAGCAGGATCCCCAGCCCTTCGGTGGCGATAACCGAGGAGATGGCGGCAAAAATAGCCAGCGGCGCAACGTACATCACGTAGCCGGTGACTTTCAGCATGATATGCGAGACCACATCCAGCGCGGCCACTAACGGCGCGTTGAATTTCTGTCCCAGCGAAGCCCCGCCGATGCCGAAGAACATCGAGAAGACCACAATCTGCAGAATTTCGTTATTTGCCATTGCGCCGACGATGCTGGTCGGGATGGTATGTGAAAGGAAGCCCTTCAGGCTCATGCCACTGACCGCCAGACCGGTATCAACCGCATCTTTTGGTACGGTCAGATTCAGACCCGCCCCCGGCTGTTGCAGGGTGACGATAAACAGGCCCACCAGAATCGACAGTACCGAAGAGCTGATAAACCACACCATCGCTTTACCGCCAACGCGGCCAATCGTCGAGGTTTCACCCAGCTTCATGATCCCGACCGTTAAGGTGCTGAACACCAACGGCGCGATGACCATTTTGATTAGCCGGAGGAATATATCGGTGAGAAGAGTGATGTTACCAGACCATACTTCGATGGTGGTTGCTGATGCATAGGAATGGATCATTGCGCCGGTGAGAATCCCCGCCAGCATGAAAATCACGATAAAAATCGTGAGCTTATTTGCGTTTGCCACAAAAATACCCCGTCAGATTACGAAAAAGCCCTGCGATGAAGAAAATGATTTTTTAGTTATTAAATACCATCAATTTATTCACCACATAAATTGTATGAAAGTGAGGGGATTTACAACTTTTTTTTATATTTTATAAAAAGCGTTGTGATTCAGTGGGTCACACGCACCGTCGTTTTGCTGCCTGAGAACGCTCACGATTTTTACCCTGCGTGCACATAAAGTTTCTTTTTGGGATGCCGATAACAGCGAATAACACGTTATTGAGAAGGTGCTGTATGTTAAACCGTATCCGCGTTGTCACGCTGCTGATGTTGGTGCTGGTCGTCTTCGCACTTTTGCAGTTGGTCTCCGGGGGCTTTTTGTTCTCCTCGCTGCATCAAAACCAACAGAGTTTTGCGCAATCTAACACGCTTCGTACGCAACAAGCCGAACTCACCAAAGCGTGGGATCTGCTGCTGCAAACCCGCATCAACCTTAGCCGCTCTTCGGCGCGGATGATGATGGACACCGCTAACCAGCAAAGCAGCGCCAAAACGGAATTGCTGAAAAATGCACGCACCACGCTAACCCAGGCGGCAGAACACTTTGCGCGCTTTAGCGAACTTCCCTCGCAGCCGGCGATGAATGACGCCAGCGCCCAGGTGACGAAGACCTATCAAAACTATTCCGCGGCGTTACAGGAGCTGGTGGGGTTCCTGGAAGGCGGCAATATGGACGCCTATTTTGCCCAACCGACGCAAGGCATGCAGAACGCCATGGGCGAGGCGATGAATCAATACGCCACGCAAAGTGAAGCGCTTTATCAGCGCGCCTTTACCACCAGCAGCAGCGACTACCAGATTGCCCGCTGGCAGCTGGCGATTCTGGCGGTGGTGCTGGTGATCGTGGTGGTCGGTGCCTGGTTTGGCATCCGCGCGATTCTGCTTAAGCCGCTGGCCTCCGTGATGGCGCACATTCGCCAGATTGCCGCCGGTGATTTAACTCAACGCCTGACGCTGCGCGGGCGAAACGAAATTACCGAACTGGCCGATACGGTTACCCATATGCAAAGCGCGCTGATTGATACCGTCACTCATGTACGTGAAGGGGCAGAGGCTATCTATCACGGCACCAGCGAAATCGCCGCCGGCAATAACGACCTTTCCGCGCGTACCGAGCAGCAGTCGGCGTCGCTGGAAGAGACGGCGGCCAGCATGGAGCAACTGACTGCCACGGTGAAGCAGAATGCCGAAAACGCACGTCAGGCGTCACAGCTGGCGCAGCGCGCATCCGACACCGCGCAACATGGCGGCAGCGTGGTGAATGGCGTGGTGAATACCATGCACGAGATTGCCGCCAGCTCGCAGAAAATTTCCGATATTACCGGCGTTATTGATGGCATTGCTTTCCAGACCAACATTCTGGCGCTGAACGCCGCCGTGGAAGCCGCACGCGCCGGGGAACAGGGGCGTGGGTTCGCGGTGGTGGCCGGCGAAGTGCGTAACCTGGCAAGCCGCAGCGCTCAGGCGGCGAAAGAGATTAAAGCGCTGATTGAAGACTCCGTGGCGCGCGTTGAAACCGGCTCCGTGCAGGTTGAAACCGCGGGGGAAACGATGACCGATATCGTCAATGCCGTGACCCGCGTCACTGACATTATGGGGGAAATCGCCTCGGCTTCTGACGAACAGAGCCGTGGGATCGATCAGGTTGCCATCGCCGTTGCGGAGATGGACAGCGTCACCCAACAAAACGCCTCGCTGGTGGAAGAGTCAGCCTCTGCCGCCGCCGCACTGGAAGAACAAGCCGAACGCCTGAACCAGGCCGTCGCGGCATTCCGATTGAACGTCGCCTCAGGAAATAGAGCGACGACATCTGTACCGGCAGCAACGCTGGCGAGACCTCGCCAAGCGCCCGCCGCCAATCGAACCTCTGATTCTAACTGGGAAACCTTCTAATTTTATCTGCGGTCCAGGGCCGCCTCCAGGAGTGTGGTGATGCTTTATCGTATTCGAATCTCTACCACGTTGTTTCTGATTTTGATTCTCTGCGGCATTTTGCAGATTGGCAGTAACGGGCTCTCTTTTTGGGCGTTTCGCGACGGACAAAACAATATTTATCAGGTGGATCAGAGCAGCCAGCAGCTAAGCACGCTCACGGAATCGCGAGCGGCCATGCTCCAGGCCAGCACCATGCTCAATAAAGCCGGTACGCTGGCGGCGCTGAGCTATCCGCCCAATGAAGTACGGGCCATGGTTGACGATGTGAAGCAGAACCTTTCGCAAGGCGAGGCGCTGTTTCAGGGCTTTATGGCGCTGCAACTGATGAGCGAGAGCGATAAGGCGCTGCAAGAACAGACGGCGAAAAGTTTTACCACCTGGCACGAGATGCTGGCGCATCAGGTCGCCTGGCTGGAGAACAATCAGCTTTCTGAGTATGTCGCGGCGCCCGTGCAGAAAACGCAGGACCAGTTCGATGCCAACTATGAAAGCTGGCGCAAGAATATTGAGCACTATGTGGCGGCGGCGAAAAGCGAAAGCCAGAGCGACTATGCGCGTTCCACGATGATGTTTATCGCGATGGTGATTATCTCCGTGGCGATTACCCTCGTGGCATTGTGGTGGGTGCGCCATATGGTGGTCAAACCGCTGGCCATTATCAGCAGCCATTTCGACAGCATTGCCAAAGGCAATCTGGCGCGGCCAATTGCGGTGTACGGTAAAAATGAAATCAGCGCCATTTTCGCTGGGCTGAAGTCGATGCAGCAATCTCTGCGTAAAACGGTAGGCGAAGTGCGCCAGGGCAGTTTTGCGATGCACACCGGGATTTCGGAAATTGCCGCTGGCAACAACGACCTTTCTTCCCGTACGGAACAGCAGGCGGCGTCGCTGGCGCAAACCGCGGCGAGCATGGAACAGTTAACCGCAACCGTCAGTCAGAACGCCGACAACGCGCGTCAGGCTTCTAACCTTGCCCACGGCGCGGCGGACACCGCTAAACGTGGGGGCGAACAGGCCAACCACGTGGCGCAGACGATGCAGAATATCGCCACCAGTTCGAAGAAAATCAGCGACATTATCAGCGTCATCGACGGCATTGCCTTCCAGACCAATATTCTGGCGCTGAACGCCGCCGTGGAAGCAGCGCGTGCGGGCGAGCAGGGGCGCGGGTTTGCGGTAGTGGCCGGTGAAGTGCGTAACCTCGCCAGCCGCAGCGCCCAGGCGGCAAAAGAGATCAAAGTGCTGATCGAAGAGTCGGTGGCCCGCGTACAGGAAGGATCGGCGCTGGTCGAAACCTCCGCCAGCACCATGAGCGAGATTGTCCAGTCGGTTACCCGGGTGAACGACATCATGGGGGAAATCGCCTCCGCCTCTGATGAGCAGCGCCGGGGCATTGAACAGGTCGCGCTGGCCGTCAGCCAGATGGACCAGGTGACGCAACAGAACGCCGCGCTGGTGGAAGAAGGGGCGGCCGCCACTGAACAGTTGGCAGGCCAGGCCGATCGCTTAACCTCTGTGGTCTCTGTGTTTGAACTCGAAGAAGTGAAGGTGGCCGCCGGGCGTGAAAACGTCTCGCTGGCCGCAGTACCTGCTGTTTCCTGAATGATGTGATGTAAGAAGGCGCTATGACTGTATCTCTGCCAAATGGGCAATCGCAATTACTGAGCCAGCTGACGCAGCGCCTGACGCTCACCGACGCGCAGTTTCGTCGGATCTGCCAACTGATCTACCAGCGCGCCGGAATCGTGCTGGCAGATCACAAACGTGACATGGTTTACAACCGACTGGTTCGGCGCCTGCGGGCGTTGAATCTGGATGATTTTGGCCATTATCTCAGCCAACTGGAGGCCAACGGCGACAGCGCGGAGTGGCAGGCGTTTATCAATTCGCTGACCACCAACCTGACGGCGTTCTTCCGTGAGGCGCACCATTTTCCGACGCTGGCGGAGCATGCTGCGCGCCGGCAGGGTGAGTACCGGGTCTGGAGCGCCGCGGCGTCGACGGGGGAAGAGCCGTATTCCATCGCCATTACCCTGGCCGATACCCTGGGCACCGCGCCGGGTCGCTGGAAGGTGTTTGCCAGCGATATTGACACCGAAGTACTGGAAAAGGCGCAAAACGGCATTTATCGCATGGAAGAGTTGAAAACGCTCTCCCAGCAGCAGTTGCAGCGCTATTTCATGCGCGGAACCGGCCCGCACGAGGGGCTGGTGCGGGTGCGTAACGAGCTGGCGAACTATGTGGATTTCACCACGCTGAACCTGCTGAATGCGCACTACAACGTTCCCGGGCCATTTGACGCTATCTTTTGCCGTAACGTAATGATCTATTTCGATAAAACCACACAGCAGGAGATCCTCAAGCGCTTTGTGCCCCTGCTGAAACCCGACGGGCTGCTGTTTGCCGGGCATTCGGAAAACTTTAGCCATCTTGCCCGTGAGTTCAGCCTGCGCGGCCAGACGGTCTATGCGCTAAGTAAGGGAAGAGCATGAGTAAAATCAGAGTCTTGTCGGTAGATGATTCGGCGCTGATGCGCCAGATCATGACGGAGATTATTAATAGCCACGACGACATGGAGATGGTGGCGACTGCGCCGGATCCGCTGGTGGCTCGCGACCTGATTAAAAAATTCAATCCAGATGTGCTGACGCTGGACGTGGAAATGCCGCGCATGGACGGCCTCGATTTTCTCGAGAAGCTGATGCGCCTGCGGCCGATGCCGGTGGTGATGGTCTCCTCGCTGACCGGCAAAGGGTCAGAGGTGACGTTGCGCGCGCTGGAGCTGGGTGCGGTGGACTTTGTCACCAAGCCGCAACTGGGCATTCGTGAAGGGATGCTGGCCTACAGCGAAACCATTGCCGATAAAGTGCGCGCCGCCTCCCGCGCGCGCATTAGCGCCCACAAGCCATTAGCCGCGCCGGTGACGCTAAAAGCCGGCCCGCTGCTCAGCTCTGAGAAGCTGATTGCTATCGGCGCCTCTACCGGCGGCACGGAGGCGATTCGCCACGTGCTGCAGCCGCTGCCGCTCTCCAGCCCTGCGCTGCTGATAACCCAGCATATGCCGCCGGGCTTTACCCGTTCGTTTGCCGAGCGCCTCAACAAGCTGTGCCAGATTACGGTGAAAGAGGCGGAAGACGGCGAGCGTGTGCTGCCGGGCCATGCCTACATCGCGCCAGGCGACAAGCATATGGAGCTGGCGCGTAGCGGCGCGAACTATCAAATCAAGATTCACGACGGGCCGCCGGTTAATCGCCATCGCCCGTCGGTTGATGTGCTGTTTCATTCGGTCGCGAAGCACGCGGGGCGCAATGCCGTGGGGGTGATCCTCACCGGCATGGGCAACGACGGTGCGGCCGGGATGCACGCGATGTACCAGGCCGGTGCCTGGACCATCGCGCAGAATGAAGCCAGTTGTGTGGTGTTCGGCATGCCGCGCGAGGCCATCAATACCGGTGGCGTCAGCGAAGTGGTCGATCTTAGCCAGGTAAGCCAGCAGATGCTGGCGAAAATCAGTGCCGGACAGGCAATACGTATTTGATCAGGAGAATTATTTTATGGCGGATAAAGAGCTTAAGTTTTTGGTTGTGGATGACTTTTCCACCATGCGTCGCATCGTACGCAACCTGTTAAAGGAACTGGGATTTAACAACGTTGAAGAAGCGGAAGACGGCGTTGACGCGTTAAACAAATTGCAGGCAGGCGGGTTTGGCTTCGTGATTTCTGACTGGAACATGCCAAACATGGACGGTCTGGAACTGCTGAAAACCATCCGCGCTGACGGCGCGATGGCGGCCATGCCGGTATTAATGGTGACCGCGGAAGCGAAGAAAGAGAACATCATTGCTGCTGCGCAGGCCGGCGCCAGCGGATACGTGGTGAAACCGTTCACCGCCGCGACGCTGGAAGAGAAGCTGAATAAAATCTTCGAGAAACTGGGCATGTGAGGTGACAGTCATGATGCATTCTTCTATTAAGCCCGGCGATGAACACTCCGCTGCGGACATTATTAGCCGCATCGGCAATCTGACCCGCATGCTGCGCGATAGCCTGCGCGAACTGGGGTTGGATCAAGCCATTGCAGAAGCGGCGGAGGCGATTCCCGATGCGCGCGACCGTCTCGACTACGTGGTGCAAATGACCGCGCAGGCCGCTGAGCGTGCGCTCAACAGTGTTGAAGCCTCTCAGCCACATCAGGATGAAATGGAAAAAGGCGCGAAAGCGCTGACACAACGCTGGGATGCGTGGTTTGAAAATCCGATCGAGCTGGCCGATGCCCGCGAACTGGTGAGCGATACGCGTAAATACCTTGGCGACGTGCCGGGGCATACCAGTTTCACCAATGCGCAGCTGCTTGAAATCATGATGGCGCAGGATTTCCAGGACCTTACCGGTCAGGTTATCAAGCGCATGATGGATGTGATTCAGGAGATTGAACGTCAGCTGCTGATGGTGCTTCTGGAGAATATTCCGGATCAGGGATCGCGGCCAAAACGTGAAAATGACAGCCTGCTCAACGGGCCGCAGGTCGATACCTCCAAAGCGGGCGTCGTCGCCAGCCAGGATCAGGTGGACGATCTGCTCGATAGCCTGGGCTTCTGATCGCCGCCAGCCAGCCTGGATAGCCGCATTTCGTTCTGGATTGCGGGCTATCTCAGGCTGGCGACATGCTTTACCGCCGTTTTTTACATTTCAGAGTACCGTGGTCATTTTATTTCTCTCCCGCTAATTTCATTTCCGAAAATGAAGCCAACGTCACGGCGGCTTACGCCTGAGTGACAGTGCAATATATAGACTTGTCATAAT
>NZ_JANEWH010000016.1:0-54035 GCF_028069715.1 Kluyvera sp. Awk 3
GGCATGCAACCTGCAATAAGCAATACATCTTTTTTGAAAACGCTGAATTAATTGAGGTTGCTATGTCTATTCTGGTTAAAAATAACATTCATTGGGTTGGCCAACGTGACTGGGAAGTACGTGATTTCCACGGGACTGAATACAAAACCCTGCGCGGCAGCAGCTACAACAGCTACCTGATTCGCGAAGGCAAAAACGTCCTGATTGATACCGTTGACCATAAATTCAGTCGTGAATTCGTCCAGAACCTGCGCAGCGAAATCGACCTTGCCGATATCGACTACATCATCATTAACCACGCGGAAGAAGACCATGCCGGCGCGCTGACCGAACTGATGACTCAGATTCCCGATACGCCAATTTACTGCACTGCCAACGCCATTGACTCCATCACCGGCCACCACCATCACCCGGAGTGGAATTTCAACGTGGTGAAAACCGGTGATTCGCTGGACATCGGCAACGGCAAACAGCTGATCTTCGTGGAAACGCCAATGCTGCACTGGCCTGACAGCATGATGACCTACATGACCGGCGACGCGGTGCTGTTCAGTAACGACGCCTTCGGCCAACACTACTGCGACGAACGCCTGTTCAACGACGAAGTCGACCAGACCGAACTGTTCGAACAGTGCCAGCGCTACTACGCCAACATTCTGACGCCGTTCAGCCGCCTGGTGACGCCGAAAATTACCGAAATCCTCGGCTTCAACCTGCCGGTTGACATGATTGCCACCTCTCACGGCGTGGTATGGCGCGACAACCCAACGCAGATCGTTGAGCTGTACCTGAAATGGGCCGCTGACTATCAGGAAGATCGCATCACTATCTTCTACGACACCATGTCCAACAACACCCGCATGATGGCGGACGCCATTGCCCAGGGTATCAACGAAGTTGACCCGAACGTGGCGGTGAAAATCTTTAACGTCGCCCGCAGTGATAAAAACGAAATCCTGACCAACGTCTTCCGTTCCAAAGGCGTGCTGGTCGGCACCTCGACCATGAACAACGTCATGATGCCGAAAATCGCCGGCCTGGTGGAAGAGATGACCGGCCTGCGCTTTCGCAACAAACGCGCCAGCGCCTTCGGCTCTCACGGCTGGAGTGGCGGCGCGGTTGACCGTCTGTCTACCCGCTTACAGGATGCCGGTTTCGAAATGTCTCTGAGCCTGAAAGCCAAATGGCGTCCGGATCTGGATGCACTGGAACTGTGCCGTCAGCACGGTCGTGAAATCGCCCGTCAGTGGGCGCTGGCGCCGCTGCCGGAAATGAACACCGCGTCAGCCACAGCGAAAGAAGCGTGCGCCTGTGCCGCAGCAGCGGCGGCAGACCTCGGCCCAAGCATGCAGTGCAGCGTATGCCAGTGGATCTACGACCCAGCGAAAGGCGAACCGAACCAGGACGTCCAGCCAGGTACCCCGTGGAGCGACGTTCCGGACAACTTCCTGTGCCCGGAATGCTCATTAGGCAAAGACGTCTTCGACGTGCTGGCAACGGAGGCAAAATGAATCATGGCATTGTGATCGTTGGATCGGGCTTCGCGGCCCGCCAACTGGTGAAAAACATCCGTAAACAGGATGCGAGCGTCAAACTGACGCTCATCGCCGCCGACAGCATTGACGAATACAACAAACCAGACTTGAGCCACGTGGTGAGCCGGGGGCAAACCGCCGCTGACCTCACCCTGCAAACCGCCGGTGAGTTTGCCGAACAGTACAATCTGAACCTGTTTCCGCAAACCTGGGTCACCCACATCGACGCCGAGGCGCACGTAGTCAAAAGCCAGCATCATGAATGGCAGTACGACAAACTGGTCCTTGCCACCGGCGCGGCGGCAATCGTTCCGCCGGTGCCGGGCAAAGAGTTGATGTTAACCCTCAACAGTCAGCAGGAATTTGGCGCGGCACAAAGTACGCTGCGCGATGCCCAACGGGTGCTGATTATCGGCGGCGGGCTGATCGGCAGCGAGCTGGCGATGGACTTCTGTCGCGCCGGCAAAGCCGTCACCGTGGTCGACAATTCGGCCAGCGTACTGGCCTCACTGATGCCGCCGGAAGTCAGCAGTCGCCTGCAGCATCGCCTGACCGACATGGGTATCCATCTGTTGCTGAAAACGCAGCTCCAGTCGCTTGAACAGACCGCCACCGGCATTCGCGCCAGCTTTGACCGCGACCGCCACGTTGAGGTTGATGCGGTAGTGGCCGCCACCGGCCTGCGTCCGGAAACGGCGCTGGCGCGGATGGCTGGTCTTGAGATTAACCGCGGCGTGAAGGTCGACAGCACCCTGCGCACCAGCCACCCGGATATCTACGCGCTGGGCGACTGTGCGGAAATTAACGGTACGGTGATGCCGTTCCTGCAACCGATTCTGCTCAGCGCCATGTGTCTGGCGAAAAACATTCTCGGCCAGCCCGGCGAGCTGAAACTGCCCAATATGCTGGTGAAGGTGAAGACGCCGGATCTGCCGCTGCATCTGGCCGGAGAAACCCGCCGTCAGGATCTGAACTGGACCATTGAAACCCGCGCCGACGGCATGCTGGCGCAGGGCTACGACGAAAGCCAGCAGTTACGGGCGTTCGTGGTCAGCGAGGAAAGAATGAAAGAAGCATTTAGTTTGTTGAAGTCGCTCACCAGTTAAGAAGTCAGCGCTCTGTCCACTGTTTTACTTAACCCTCAAGCACAAGGAAGTATGGAAGTCTGATTTTGCCCCGGTGCCCCGGGGCTTTTTTTGTTTTGCGGTTGAGGCTTCTCTGCGCTTAGCGCACCACCAGCGCGTCATAATTGCGCCAGCGGTAGTTCACCATCGACACCAGCCAGCACAGCGCAAACAGGCCAATCACCACAAAGCCCGCGTTGCCGAGGTTGTCGCTCAGCATCGATACGCCGCTCCAGATACCGCCCGTCAGGTCAAATTTATCGATAATCAGCCCCAACGCTTCCAGGCCACCGATAAACAGCGCAACGACCACGGAAGCTCCGGTAATGGTCATGTTGTAATACAGTTTGCGCTGCGGCTTGTTGAAGGCCCAGCCGTAGGCGCCGACCATCAGGATGTTATCCAGTGTATCCACCAGCGCCATACCGCTCGCGAACAGCGCCGGGAAAACCATAATCGACCACATCGACATGCCGCTGGAAGCGCTGGCGGCAGAGATGCCGAGCACACCGATTTCGGTTGCCGTATCAAAGCCGAGGCCGAACAGGAAGCCGACCAGATACATATGCCAGCTTTTGCCGATCAGGCGGAAAGTACGGCTGAACAGCGCATTCATCAACCCACCGGTCACCGGGACGTCAGCAGAAACCGATTCCCCTTTTTTCAGCGCCTGGAAGCTGCGCCATACGCCACGTAAGATAACCAGGTTTACCAGCGCCATCGCCAGCAGGAACACGGCAGAAACCGTGGTGCCGATAATGCTGCCGGTTTCGTGGAACCAGCTCATCTTATGCTGGAAGGCGGTCGCCGTGGCGGCAATCGCCACCGACGCCAGTACCACGATGGAAGAGTGGCCGAGCGAGAACCAGGCCCCCACACCAAACGGGCGCTTGCCCTGCTGCATCATTTTGCGGGTGACGTTATCAATCGCCGCGATATGGTCAGCGTCCACCGCATGGCGCAGACCGTAGCCCCACGCCAGCAGGCTGGCGGCCATCAGCGCGCCATTATGGCCAAATGACTGCCACGCCCAGCCCCAGGCCAGTAGGTTCGCTAACACCAGAACCAACACCAGCAGCGATGCCCGCGGCTGTTGACGAAGAACATTCCACAACATGAATAACTCCTTTAAAGCTGATGACGAGCTGCCGCAATCACGGCCTGCCCGTATGAAATCGCCCCATCACCCGCGGGTAAGCGCTTCGGAAAGAGCAAAGTGAAATCGTGTAAATAATGCATTAACCGCGCTCGCAGCAGCGCGTTGTGCAGCACGCCGCCGCCAAACGCCAGCGTGGAAATTGCCGCTGGTTCAGCATGTTGACGCATTAAGGCCGCCACACCGCACGCCAGCGCATCATGAAACGCCCAGGCTTTTTGCGCGGGTGTCGCCTGCCAACTCAGCCACGTTTGCCAAAAGGTGGCGAGGTCTAGCTGGCCTTCACGCACCGGCATCGTCACCGGATGGGCGACGCCCGGGCAGGTGGTCGCCAGCGCCTCCAGCCGACACGCCGCCTCGCCTTCATAGCTCAGCATCTGCGGCGCGCAGCCCAGCGCGCAGGCTACCGCATCAAACAAGCGGCCGCAGGAGGAGGCCTGTGGGCTGTTCAACCCGCGCGCGATCGCCTGCTTCAGCAACGGCCAGTTTTGTTGTTGCAGCGGTTGGGTTTCAGCGAAGCTCTGCCAGTCGGGAACGAACGCCAGGCAGTGGGCCAGCAGATTGCGCCACGGCTGCTTCGCCGCCAGGTCACCGCCCGGCAGCGCCACCGGCGGCAGGCCGCCAAGATGCTCGCATTCCCGGTAGGTCACGCGCAGGCACTCGCCGCCCCACAGCGCGCCGTTCTCGCCCATTCCGATACCGTCCAGCGCCATCGCAATAACCTCGCCCCCGTCGAGCGGCCAGTCGTGCTCGGCCAGACAGGCGGCGATATGCGCATGGTGGTGCAGCACGCGTTGCTGTGGTAATGCGCTAGCATCTGCCCAATGTGAGGAACGGTAGCCACGGTGCGCGTCGGCGACGACGGCCTGCGGCGTAAAATCGTATATCGCCTGCATTAATCCCAGCGCCTGCTGCCACTGGCTTTCAACACCGTCGTCGGTCAGATCGCCAAAATGCTGGCTGACGACCGCCTGATCACCACGGACCAGGCAGAAGGTGTTTTTCATATCAGCACCAAGACACAGCATGGGCGGCACGTGATGAAAGCCCGGCGGCAGCGGCAGCGCATCCGGCACAAAACCGCGTGAACGGCGCAACATTTCTCCGCTCTGGCGCACCACCGAGTCGTCCATGCGCTGGACGATATCGCGGTTATGCAGCAAAAAACCGTCGGCGATGGCGGCGAGATCCGCCAGCGCCTGGTCATTGCTGAGGGCGGGCGGTTTGCCGCTCAAATTGCCGGAGGTCATCACCAGCGGGCGACCCAGCGCCTGCATCAGCAAATGCTGGAGCGGGTTGGCGGGCAGCATCACGCCCACCTCAGCCAAATCCGGCGCGATGAGGTCACAAAGCCCCGTCACACTCGCTTTATCCACCAGCACAATCGGCGCGGCGGGCGTGTTCAACAGCGATCTTGCGTCGATTGGCAGCGCATCGCTATTCGGCAGCATCACCGCCAGCGGTTTCGCCGGGCGATGCTTACGGGCACGCAGCCGTTCAACAGCCCTTTCGTTGCTGGCGTCGCAGGCCAGATGAAAACCGCCAATCCCTTTCACGGCGACGATGCCGCCAGCGTTCAGCAGCGCGACGGCGGCCTGAAGCGCGTCCTCTTTCTGCGCGCATTGGCTACCGCTAAGCCACGTCAGCCACGGGCCGCATTCGCCGCAGGCCACCGGCTGGGCGTGAAAGCGTCGATCATACGGGTTGCGATACTCCGCCTCGCACTGGGGGCAAAGTGGGAATGCCGCCATCACGGTGAAAGGCCGGTCATACGGCATAGCGTGAATAATGGTAAAACGTGGCCCACAGTGGGTGCAGTTGATAAACGGGTAGCGGTAGCGCCGCTCCTGCGGGTCGTTCATTTCCGCCAGACAGGCCGGGCAGGTCGCCGCATCGGGAACAATTTGCGTGCTCATCGCCCCACTCCCGCTCTGGCGGATAGTAAAGTCGGTTGGGATGGTCGGCCAGTCAAACGGCTCAATCTGGGTACTGTCGATGCGTGCAAGCGGCGGGCAGTACTGGTACAGCGCGGCGATGAAGTCCGCTTCATCGCCGTACAGGCGCAGCAGAACCCCGGCGCTGTCATTACAGACATCGCCCAGACAGCCGCGCTGCTGCGCCAGCTGCCAGACGAAGGGGCGGAAACCCACCCCCTGTACTTTTCCGCAGATGCGGATCTGCACGCCGTTTGCACTCATCTGATTACCCGTTAATTGCCGCTTTCAGCCGCGTTTTCATCGACTGATAGCTGTCCAGCGCAAAGGTTTCCGCCCAGTTCTGATCTTCAATCGGCTCAACCTTGACCGCACAGTACTTGGTTTCCGGTGTTTTCGAGATAGGATCAAGATTATCCTGCGTGAGTTCGTTGCACGCACCGATCCACCACTGATAAGTCATATACACGCTGCCGCGGTTGATACGTTCGCTCACGCAGGCGCGGCTAATTACCTTGCCGCGACGCGAGGCAACCCACACCAGCTGCTTATCATGGATACCAAGCAGTCTGGCATCCTGCGGGTTCATCTGCACAAAGCCGGGTTCATCGGCAAGCGATTGCAGCGCCGCGCAGTTACCGGTCATCGAGCGACAGGAGTAGTGCCCCACTTCGCGCACGGTGCACAGCACCAGTGGGAAGTCGGCATCCGGGGTTTCCGCCGGCGCGCGCCACGGTGCGGCGAACAGATGGCCTTTGCCGTCCGGCGTAGCAAACTGATTACCTTCATACAGGTACGGTGTGCCGGGATGATCGAGCGTTGGGCAAGGCCACTGCACATGGCCCATGTCACCCATTTTTTCGTAGGTCACGCCGTAGAACAGTGGGCACAGCTCGCGCATTTCGTCCCAGATTTGCTGGTTGTCGTCGTAGTGCATCGGATAGCCCATTTCGCTGGCAATCAGGCTGATAATCTCCCAGTCGCGCTTGACGTTGTACTTCGCGTCGATGGCTTTATCGAAGCGCTGGAAGCCTCGGTCAGCGCAGGTAAAGACACCGCCGTGCTCGCCCCAGGAAGTGGCGGGCAGCAGCACGTCCGCCTGTTCGGCGGTTTTGGTCATGAAAATATCCTGCACCACCACGAAATCGAGCGCTTCGAAGCCTTTGCGTACCAGCCCTAAATCCGCCTCGGTTTGCAGCGGATCTTCGCCCATGATGTAGTAGGCTTTGATCTTGCCTTCCATCGCCAGATGCGGCACTTCGGTAATGCGCACTCCGACTTTGTCGTCCATCAGGCTGGCATCAATCCCCCAGGCATTGGCGAATTTTTCACGCACCTGCGGGTCCGTCACGTCCTGATAGCCAGGGAACTGATTTGGCAGCACGCCCATGTCACACGCGCCTTGCACGTTATTCTGCCCACGCACCGGGCCAACGCCGACGGCTTCGCGCCCAAGGTTACCGGTCAGCAGCGCCAGGCTTGCCAGCCCTTTCACCACGTCAACGGCCTGGCCGAACTGGGTGACGCCCATGCCCCACATGATGGTCGCCGACGGCGCCGCCGCATAAGTGCGCATCGCCTGACGAACCTGTGCGGCAGGAATACCGGTCAGTTCTTCCACCGCTTCGGGCGCGTAGTCTTTAACGACTTCACGCATTTCATCCAGCCCGGTGGTATAGCGCGCAACATACTCTTTGTCGTACAGCTCTTCTTCCAGCAGCACATGGGCAAAGGCATTCACCAGCGCCATATTGCTACCGTTACGCATTTGTAGGTGCTGGTCGGCGATGCGCGCGGTTTCAATTTTGCGCGGGTCGCAGACGATAATTTTTGCCCCTTTATCTTTGGCTTTAATCACGCGTCGCGCCACGATCGGGTGCGAATCCGCGCAGTTGTAGCCAAAGACCAGCAGGCAACGGGAGTTTTCAATATCACCGATGCTGTTGCTCATCGCGCCGTTACCCAGCACTTCCTGCAACCCGGCAACCGATGGGCCGTGGCACACGCGGGCGCAGCAATCGACGTTATTGGTGTGCAGCACGCCGCGGGCGAATTTCTGCATCACATAGTTGGTTTCATTACCGGTACCGCGCGATGACCCGGTAGTCATAATGGCGCGCGGCCCGTATTTGGCTTTGATCTCACTCAGC
Organism: Kluyvera sp. Awk 3; assembly: GCF_028069715.1. Taxonomy (NCBI): domain Bacteria; kingdom Pseudomonadati; phylum Pseudomonadota; class Gammaproteobacteria; order Enterobacterales; family Enterobacteriaceae; genus Kluyvera; species Kluyvera sp. Awk 3. The sequence goes on from NZ_JANEWH010000016.1 coordinate 7,900, forward strand.
CGTTTCGCGGTGTAGCGAATGGCCTCATCCCAGCTCACGGGGGTGAATTTGCCCCCTTTTTCATAGCGGATCATCGGCTGCGTCAGACGCGGCGTCAGCAGTTGGGTATCGTTCAGAAAATCCCAACCGTAGTAGCCTTTCAGGCACAGCTCATTCTGGTTCGTTTGCCCGTCAGCCGCCTCGGCGCGAATAATTTTACCGTGGTCGACGACCAGCTTCAGTTTGCAACCAGCACCGCAATAAGGGCATACACTCGTGATTTTTTTCATCAGTAACAGACCTGTTAAAAGAGAAATAAAGGATGATTAAAGAGAGATAGACGCAGCGCTTTCCAGCGCGGCGCGACGGCGTTTTTCCGCGCTAAGCTGTTCCAGCTTGTTGCGGTCTACGCAGAACAATGCGTGGGTCGGGCACGCTTCCATACAGGCAGGGCCTTCTTCACGGTGGAAGCAAAGGTCGCACTTGTTGGCTTCCGCTTTTTCCGCACGCACCTTCAGACCCGCGCCGCTGTCGCGCACAACCGGACGCACCACCACTTCCATGGCGCCGTACGGGCAGGCCACCACGCAGGTTTTGCAGCCAATGCAGCGCTCCTGCATCACGTGGATAAACCCTTTGTCGCGAACAATCGCGCCGTTCGGGCAGACGTTGGCGCACGGCGCGTCTTCGCACTGGCGGCAGGCGGTGGCCGTAGAAACATCTACGCCCTTAATAACGTGAATACGCGGCAGGAAAGACTGTGGCGTCAGCGCGGCGCAGTCCTGATCCTGCTGGTGAGAAACCACGCAGGCGACTTCGCACGTACGGCAGCCAATACATTTACTCGCATCAGCGATGATGAAACGGTTCATCAACTTCTCCAGCTATGACAGTGATTGCGCGGGAGAATGCATTATTCGAGCCAACTTTTATTTTATTGATTCGTAAGGGGATTTAAAAGAATGTCTGCCGGAACAGGCTGTCATCGTCACTAATGACGATGACAGCTGACGACATTAACGGTGTGGACCGGCGACGATGGACTCGCGCTCGATCAATTCGCCGGGGAAGGTTTGTTGATATTTAAAATCGCCGCCGTCGAGCATAAAAATAAGACGGTGAATCGTCTCTTTAATCATTTCCGTAACCGGAATACGCACGCTCGAGAGGGACGGAATCATATACGGCGCTAACGCAATATCGTCAAAGCCAATCACCGATACCTGCTGCGGCACCGCTATTCCGTGAGCATGAAGCCGCTTGATTGCCCCCACCGCCATATCATCGTTACTGGCCACCAGCGCGCTGAATGTCACCTGCCTTTCACGCAGAATATCGACACCTGCCGCGCCGGTGGCGGGCGTCCATTTTCCTTCCACAATCAGCTCATTACGTAGCGTAATGCCATGTTTCGCCAGCGCATCCTTATAGCCGGAAAGACGCTCAACGCCGGTCGGGGAATCCAGCGATCCGGTAATAAAGGCAATATCGCGATGGCCGAGCGTAATTAATTTTTCCACCGCCTGTTGGCTGGAGGATTTTTGATCGCAATAAACGCAGTGGCTGCTATTTCGGCGCAGACGACGATTAATGACCATCACCGGCTGTTGCTGCTGCTGAATAATATCGTCAATTTCGTCGACGCTTAAAAAACGTGGATAAATAATAATGCCATCACAGCGCAAATCGAGCAGATACTGAATCGCCTCACGTTCCTCTTCGGCACTGTGCTTGCCGTCGGCGAGTACCAGACGACGCCCCTGATCTTCCGTCATACTCGCCGCGTGATACAGCAGTTCGCTGAAGTACACGCCGTGGTAGAGAGTGTTGGTCACCACCAGGCCGAGCGTCTGCGTTTTTTTAGTGGCCAGATTACGCGCCAGAAGATTCGGCCGGTAGCCGCTCTCTTCGATGGCCAAAAACACCCGGTCTTTCGTCTCCTGACTGACATAACCGTTGCCCGATAGCACCCGGGACACGGTGGCTTTCGATACGCCCGCCCGTCGTGCCACCTCTAGCATCGTCGTCATATTCATACCTTTGAGAAATTATCTGTCCGCAGTGTACTTCACCGCCTGGCGATTTTCAGCAATGGTGAAACGGGTGAATCTTTCATCAGGGTTATTTCCTGTGATCGGTTTCACGAATCACTCAAAAACAAAATTTAGATCTTGTAGCAACAAAATAAACACATGATGATTATGTGGAACCGGTTTCCTATGCAGTGTTTCATCTTTTGAACCATTCAGGAGATGAACCATAAGTACCTTACTGATAAAACAGGATTTTCCGATGGCTAAAAATTATGCGGCTCTGGCGCAATCTGTGGTGAGCGCGCTTGGCGGCGTGGAGAATATCTCCGCCGTCACCCACTGCATGACCCGTCTACGCTTCGTACTGAAAGATGACACGTTGGTCGATAGCGCAACGCTTAAAGGCATCAGCGGTGTGATGGGCGTGGTACGCACCGACAGCCAGTGCCAGGTGATTATTGGCAACACCGTCTCGCAGGCCTTCCGTGAAGTGGTCAACTTGCTGCCGAACGACATGCAGCCAGCCGCTCCGGTCGGGAAACCGAAGCTGACCCTGCGTCGCATTGGCGCCGGGATCCTCGATGCGCTGATCGGCACCATGTCGCCGCTGATCCCGGCGATTATCGGCGGATCGATGGTTAAGCTGCTGGCGATGATCCTCGAAATGACCGGCATGCTGCCAAAAGGCGCGCCGACGCTTACTATTCTGACCGTCATCGGCGACGGCGCATTCTTCTTCCTGCCGCTGATGGTCGCCGCCTCTGCGGCGGTGAAATTCAAAACCAACATGTCGCTGGCGATTGCTATCGCCGGGGTACTGGTCCACCCGAGCTTTATTGAACTGATGGCGAAAGCCGCGCAGGGTGAGCACGTCGAGTTTGCCTGGATTCCTGTGACCGCGGTGAAATACACCTACACGGTGATTCCGGCGCTGGTGATGACCTGGTGCCTCTCGTACATTGAACGCTGGGTCGACAGGATTACGCCCGCCGTGACCAAAAACTTCCTCAAACCCATGCTGATCGTGCTGATCGCCGCGCCGCTGGCGATCCTGCTGATTGGCCCGATTGGGATCTGGATCGGTAGCGCCATCTCCGCGCTGGTGTACACCATTCACGGCTATCTGGGTTGGTTGTCGGTCGCCATTATGGGGGCGCTGTGGCCGCTGTTGGTAATGACCGGGATGCACCGCGTGTTTACGCCGACCATTATTCAGACCATCGCCGAAACCGGCAAAGAAGGGATGGTGATGCCATCGGAAATCGGCGCCAACCTGTCGCTCGGCGGTTCGTCGCTGGCGGTCGCGTGGAAAACCAAAAACCCGGAACTACGCCAGACCGCGCTGGCCGCCGCCGCGTCCGCCATTCTGGCTGGCATTTCGGAACCGGCGCTGTACGGGGTCGCCGTACGCCTGAAGCGTCCGCTGATCGCCAGCCTGATTAGCGGCTTTATCTGTGGCGCGGTCGCTGGTATCGCCGGGCTGGCCAGCCACTCCATGGCCGCGCCGGGGCTGTTTACCAGCGTGCAGTTCTTCGACCCGGCTAACCCGATGACCATCGTCTGGGTGTTCGGCGTGATGGCGCTGGCGGTGGTGCTGTCGTTCGTACTGACGCTGATCCTCGGCTTTGAGGACATTCCGGTAGAAGACGCCGCCGCCGAAGCACGCAAACGTCAGGCTAGCGCACCAGTCAATGCCGCAGCCGCACAGATTTCATAAATTTATTAGCGAGGTAACGCATGTCGACATTTCCGCAAGGATTCCTCTGGGGCGGCGCCATTGCCGCCAACCAGGCAGAAGGCGCCTATCTTGAAGGCGGTAAAGGGCTGACCACCGTGGATATGATCCCGCACGGCGTCAACCGTCTGCCGGTCAAACTGGGCCAGGAGAAGCGTTTCGCCCTGCGCGATGATGAGTTCTATCCCAGCCACCAGGCGATCGACTTCTATCATCGTTATAAAGAAGATATCGCGCTGATGGCGGAAATGGGCTTCGGCGTATTCCGCACCTCCATCGCCTGGAGCCGTCTGTACCCGAACGGCGATGAACTGACGCCGAATGAGGAAGGTATCGCCTTCTATCGCGATCTGTTCCGCGAATGTAAAAAGTACGGTATCGAACCGCTGGTGACGCTGTGCCACTTCGACGTGCCGATGCACCTGGTGACCGAGTACGGCTCGTGGCGTAACCGCAAGATGGTGGAGTTCTTTACCCGCTACGCCCGTACCTGCTTTGAAGCATTCGACGGGCTGGTGAAATACTGGCTGACCTTCAATGAAATCAACATCATGCTGCACAGCCCGTTCTCCGGGGCCGGGCTGGTGTTCGAAGAAGGCGAAAATCAGGATCAGGTGAAGTACCAGGCCGCGCACCACGAGCTGGTAGCCAGCGCGCTGGCCACCAAAATCGCCCATGAGATCAACCCACAGAACCAGGTAGGCTGCATGCTGGCGGGCGGCAACTTCTACCCCTACTCCTGCAAGCCGGAAGACGTGTGGGCGGCGCTGGAGAAAGATCGCGAGAACCTGTTCTTTATCGATGTGCAGGCGCGCGGCCGCTACCCGGCCTATTCGGCTCGAGTGTTCCGCGAGAAAGGCGTGACCATCGCCAAAGAAGCTGGCGACGATGAAGCGCTCAAGCACACGGTCGACTTTGTGTCGTTCAGCTACTACGCCTCACGCTGCGCATCGGCGGACATGAATGCCAACAACACCAACGCAGCCAACATCGTGAAGTCGCTGAAGAACCCGTACATTGAGGCCAGCGAATGGGGCTGGGGTATCGACCCGCTCGGCCTGCGTATCACCATGAACATGATGTACGACCGCTACCAGAAGCCGCTGTTCCTGGTGGAGAACGGTCTTGGCGCGAAGGACGTCGTCAACGCCGATGGACAGATCGACGACGATTACCGCATCAGCTATTTACGCGAACATATCCGCGCGATGGGCGATGCCATCGAAGATGGCGTGCCGCTGATCGGCTACACCACCTGGGGCTGCATTGATCTGGTGGCGGCATCGACGGGAGAGATGAGCAAGCGCTACGGATTCGTGTACGTCGACCGCGATGACGCGGGCAACGGGACGCTGGCGCGGACGCGTAAAAAATCGTTCTGGTGGTATAAGAAGGTGATTGCCAGCAACGGGGAAGATTTGGCGTAATGGCCCCGGAGCGTTGACGCGAGCGGCCACTCCCCCGCAATTGTCTCTTATACACAGCTCCCCGGCGACAGTGATCAGTTAGGAGGGAGATGTATTTGGATTGATCACTCCGTTGCGCTCCTTTTCAGCTCTCGCCACATAAATTGTACGGGCGCAGAGAGCGCGCAAGGGGCGGCCAGTCGCCGCTTCGCGGTCCCCTCAGCCTACATCCCTGTGGGCTGCCCCGGCCTTCAGGGAACGCTTCGGCGATTTAGACGCCACCAACACCAGTGCGGTCTTTTAATTAACAGCAAAAACCAGAGCCACTGAAACCAATGAGTCCCCGCTGGAAATCGGCGAACCGGAGAATGGAAGACAAGGTCAGGACGCCATGGATGGCGTCCTGAGGCGAACCGAGACAGGACGTCGAGTTTCGCCGTGCCGCAGGCTGGAGTTCGTAGGTGAGCGTAGTGCGAAGCACCGATTTCCCCGCGGGGCCGCGGGGATTGTCAAGGGGGGCGCGGCCGCCCCCCTTGACCCGTTCACCGGTGATAGAACGTCATATTCCACCCAACGTAAAGTGAACGGAACCTTGCACCTTACTAACAGATATCAGGTCTTGTCTCTTGAATTTGTGTATAAGAGACAGCCCCACAAATGATGACGGAACTACTCGAAACACTACTCCACATCCAGCAGCCACTTCTGCGCGGGCGTCAAGCGGCTGGCGGTTTCCGGGGTGAGCCAACGGCGCTGATCCTGTTGCGCGGCGTCTGCCCGGTCGATGTACAGGCCGTGTAGCACGCGACGACGCGAACCTTCGCGGTTAGTCGTGCCGCCGTGCCAGGCATGGGCGTTGTAAATCATCACGCTACCCGCCGGGGCTGCAAAAATCACTTCATCCGGATGCGGCGCTTCCACATCGTCCAGCACCTCCTCCGGCAGCTCAGGACGCAGGTGCGTGGCGGGGATAATACGCGGTGCGCCGTTCGCGGCGGAGAGATCGTCAATTGCCCAGATCGTGTTCACCAGATGCACCTTCGGGAAGTCCGGGCGCGGCTTTTTCCAGTCGGCGTGCAGCGGCTGGTGTCCGCCGTTGTACAGCGCCTCACGGGCGTTGAGGCTGGAAACTTTAAACGCGCCCCCAAAAATATAGCGGCACGCTGACAGAATCAGCGGATGCGCCCACACTTTCTCCCACACCACGCCCTTGTTCACCAGGTTGGCAACACGCGTCGCCGTCTCTTCCTGGTGATGTTCCACCGCCAGATTCTCACCTTCGCGTTCCACCAAACAATCAATTCGCTCGCGCATCGCGGCCAGCCAGTCGGCATCCGCTACGCCGTGAACGATCGTATAGCCCTGGGTATCCAGCTCATGTTTCATCGTGGCTGACAGTTCGCCGTTGGCGCCCAGTGCATCCAGCCAGAATGCCGCTTGCTTGTCCATATTGCCTCTCTTTTGTTAACCATTTCACAACATGTATGAAAAGTTACTGCAGGCGTGGCCGCCATTCTGTATGAGATAGCTACACAACACTGGATTTTTGTGTCCAGCAAAATAAAGTGTGATGAGACTCAAAATCCAGAATTACAACAGGACATGAGCATGTCAGAACCAACCCTCGTCCCCGTGCTGAAACAGCTGCTTACCCGGCAGAACGAGCTCGTGGTGCGTTTTCCGCAAATCTCTCAGCCCGCGCCGGAGCTGGCGATGAGCGTATCATTTCCCCGCCTTGAGATTGTGCTGGAAGGCGAGCTGGCGGATGGCTGCCTGGAAGCACCGCTTGGGCCGCTACAGGCGCTGTATATTCCCGGCGGGCGCTGGAATGCCCCGCAGTGGCACGGCCCGGCGACGTCGCTGAGCATTCTGTTCAGCAAACAAAAACTGGGCTTCAGCCTTCAACGCTTCGACGGTAAAAAATTCGTTGAGATCCGCAAGCAGCACGTGGCGCGACTCGGCCCGCGGGTGGGATCGTATCTACTGCTGGCAATGAATGAGCTGGCGATTCGCCCGGTGATGCCCACCACGCAGATAGTCCTCAGCGGCCTGCTCAGCCACTGTATCGATCAACTGACCCATCTGGCGGATACAGTCAGCAAAAGCAGAGAATTGTTTCTGGCGATTCAGGAATATATCGACGAACACGCCGCCGAGGCGCTCAGCCGTGAGACGGTGGCGAAGAAATTTCACATCACGCCAAACTACCTGTCGCACCTGTTTCAGAAGTCCAGCACCGTCGGCTTTAACGAATACCTCACCGCCGTGCGCCTGGAGTTGGCAAAGAAATTACTGCGCGGCTATGAGCTGAAAATTAAAGAGATTGCCCACCACTGTGGCTTTGAGGACAGCAACTACTTTTGCCGCATCTTCCGCAAGCATACTGCCCGCTCGCCGTCGGAGTATCGTCGTCACTGCCGCACCCTGTAAGGCTATTTTTTGCGCCGATATTTCTCCGGCAGCTCAGGAACCGGACGGCGGTCATCAATCAAATGGAGGATCGTGAGCAGCGGGTGACGCCAGAGCATCCGCGGACCTGCCCAGCGCATAATCTGTTTCATCTCTTCACGCTTTGCGGGCTGGTAGCAGTGCACCGGGCACTGCTTGCAGGCCGGCTTTTGTTCGCCAAACACACACTTATCCAGCCGCTTATCGGCATAATGGTTCAGTGCCTGGTAATGCTCAGCATCGTGCAACGCCTGCGGACAACGGCGCTGATAGAGCGCAATCATGCTGCTGATTGTCCGTTTTTCACGATCGATGCGTTTGCCTGCCATACCCGGTCCCTCACCAATAAAGATGCATTAATAATACACGTTTAATGGCGCGTTCGCAGCCGCTTTATCCTTCGTGCTTATCCACATGGCCCAGCGGTTTTTCCGGGAAGCAAACGTCGCGCACCCGACGCTTGAGCTCTGCGGCGTCCGGGAAGCCGTCGTCACGCTTGCGTTCCCACACCAGTACATCCCCGACGGTAATGGTAAAAATCCCGCCGGTACCCGGTATCAGCGTTACGCAGGCAATATCGGTACTGAAGGTGTGTAGCAGTTCCTGCGCCATCCAGCTGGCGCGCAGCATCCAGTTGCATTGGGAACAGTAGGTGATGGTAACTGCCGCTTTCTCGGTCATCGCTATCTCGGGAGAGTCAAAAACAAAATTGTAATCAAATTGTTGCATGCAAGCAGATTTATTTGCAAATATTATTGCAAATGATAATACTTATCATTAACATTCGCATTGCATAAAATTGGAGGGCGTCAAGATGCTTAAGGAAAAGCAGATTCTGGAAGTTACGCGTGAGCCAATACTAATAACGATGAAGGCATGGCAACTATGTACAAATCCATTCAATCAGAGGCGTGGTGCAAGAAAAGCCTACTGGTGACCTCTTTGCTCGCAGCAATCTATCAGACTTCTGCGGGCGCGGCTGAAACACAGGACAAAACCGCCGTCGACAGCGCGGAACAGATGACCGTCACCGCCCCCGCACCGGTACTTAAACCGGGCAGTCAGCACGCGATAAGCGCGCAGGAGCTTCAGGACAAAGGGGCCAACGATTTTGGTTCCATTATGCGTTATGAACCGCTGATCGGCGCGACCGGTGCCAGCGGCGGATCCGGCAACGGCAAAAGCGGCTTCGACCGCGGCGGCTACACCGGCTACAACATTCGTGGCCTTGAGAGCAACCGCGTCGGCATCGACGTCGACGGCATTGCGCAGCCGAACGCCACCGGCCGCAGCTACGTCAGCCGCGCCGGGCTTAACACCTTCGGCATTGGCCGCGACTATATCGACCCGTACATGTACGGCAGCGTGGATATTCAATCTGGCGCGACCGACACCGAGACCGCCAATACCTCTATCGGCGGCAACGTCTCCTTCCAGCCGAAATCGGCGGACGACTATCTGCATCCGGGCAAAACCAGTGCCTTTAGCTACCGCAGCGAGTATGACTCGTCTGACCGCAGCTGGCACAATGGTCTGACGGCAGCGGGCGGCGACGAAACGCTGCGCGGCATTTTTGTCTACAGCCGCCGCGATGGCCAGGAGACCACCACCAACAGTTCGAGCGTGGACGCGTTCCCGGCGAACTGGCACTCCGACGCGTTTATGGCCTCTGGGATCTGGCAACCTAACGATCAGCACAAACTGACCAGCACCCTCGACTACTACCATAAAACCAACCACACCCACTACGATGTGTGGAACGACAGCGGTAGCAAAACCATCGGCGACGCGCAGCAGACCAGCCAGACTCGCCGCTGGGGTCTGAGCCTCAAAGATGACTGGACGCCGATGAACGACTTCATCGACAGCGCATCGACCAAGGTTTACTACCAGCATACCGAAGCGCACGACCGGACCTATATGCCGGACAGCTTCACCAGCAAGATGCAAACGGTGTACTCCAACTATGACACCGACACCTGGGGTATGCAGACCGCGCTGGCCAAAACCCTCGGCCGCCATGACCTGAGCGCGGGCTTTAACGCCAGCACCACCAAAACCCAGCGTCCGTTCAGCCAGTCACCTATCCCAAGCGTTTACAGCGAGATCATGCAGCCGGAAGCGGACAGCCGCGAGTACACGATCGGCGGCTTCCTGCAGGATCAGATCAACTTCGATCTCGACGGGCATAACTTTGCGGTGATCCCGGGCGTTCGCGTGGTGCATCAGTCTACGAAGCCGGAGAATCTTTCCAGCCTGACCACCAACAGCACGGTACTGACCGAATCCTCGGTGTCGACCCTGTACGGGAAAAACTCGGACACCCAGGCGCTGCCATCGCTGACCTTCCAGTACGACATTACGCCGCGCTTGATGACCTACCTGCAGTACAAACGCGGCGCGGAGTTCCCGAACACCAGCCAGCTGTACGGTTCATGGAACCTCGGATCCAGCTACGCGGGCCGCGGTCAGTACGCGCTGATTGGCAATACCGATCTGAAAACCGAAACCAGCGACAACGTCGAGTGGGGCATGAAGGGCGAAGTGACCGAAGGGATCACCATGCGTACCGCGTTGTTCTACAACAACTATAAAGACTTTATCGCCTATACCCGCTACACCCGTTCCAACAACCCAGCCCAGTTCGCCAACGTACCGTCGAACATCTACACCATTTATCAGGCGGAAAACCGTGATAAAGCCTATATCTACGGCGGTGAGATCAGCGCGAAGTTCAACTTTGGCACCTGGTTTGAGCAGGTTGACGGCCTGAGCGCAACGCTGGCCTACGGCTACAGCGAAGGGAAGTCAAAATCCAGCTACTACGGCGACAAATACGTCGACCTCGATAGCGTAGCGCCGATGAAAGCGATCGTCGGCGTGGCGTGGGACGATCCGTCGAAAGTGTACGGTACCGCGCTGACCGCCACCTTCGTGAAAGGCAAACGCGCCACTGCCACCAACCGTGAGAGCTACACCAACACCGGCAGCGCGATTACCGATTCCACCAGCGAATACATGCGCGTACCGGGCTACGGCATGCTCGACTGGACGGCCTACTGGCGCGTCGCGAAGAACGTCCGTATCAACGGCGGCGTGTATAACCTGACCGACCGTAAATACTGGGACTACCTGAGCAGCCGCAACATTGAAACGTCCACCAATCAGGACGCCAACGATAAGTCGCTGGCGGTGATGCCGGGCCGTACCTGGCAGCTGGGCGTCAACGTCGATTTCTGATAACAACATCAACAAAACCTGCCTCCGGCCGCTGGCCGGGGTAATGATAAGGAAGAGAGTTATGCAAAACGCATCAACTGAACTGTGGCAGCGCTATCAGGACGTCAAAGCCAGCGGCGCCGCCAAATACGCTCGCGATATCGCAGCCGTAATGGGGGTGAGCGAAGCGGAACTGACCGCAGCACGCGTTGGCCACGACGCCGTGCGCCTGCAGGATAATGCGCGCGCGATCCTCGCTTCGCTGGAAAAGGTCGGCGAAACCAAATGCATCTGCCGCAATGAGTACGCGGTGCATGAGCAGGTTGGCGCGTTCACCCACCAGCACCTCGACGGCCACGCGGGCCTGATACTCAACCCGCGTGCTCTCGACCTGCGCCTGTTCCTGAGCCAGTGGGCCAGCGCGTTTCACGTTAACGATGGAGGGCGCGAGAGCATTCAGTTCTTTGACCCGCACGGCGACGCGGTGCTGAAGGTCTATACCACTGACAACACGGACAGCGCGGCCTGGCAAGCGCTGATTGCCGAACAGACCCAATCAACGCCAGCGCCGCTGGCGCTTCGTCCGGTGGAAAACGCGCGCTATGCCGACACGGCCGACGGCGCGGCGCTGGAAAAAGAGTGGCGCGCAATGACCGACGTCCACCAGTTCTTCGCGCTGCTGCGCAAATACAACCTCTCGCGCCAGCAGGCTTTCCGCCTGGTCAACGACGACCTGGCCTGTCGCATCAATACAGATGCCCTGCCTCGCCTGCTGGAGACCCTGCAACAGGACGGCAATGAATTTATGATTTTCGTTGGCAACCGCGGCTGCGTGCAAATCTTCACCGGCGTGCTGGAGAAGCTGACGCCGATGCGCGGCTGGATCAACATTTTCAACAGCGCCTTCACCCTGCACCTGCGCGAAGAGACCATCGACGAAGTGTGGGTAACGCGTAAGCCGACCGTTGACGGTCACGTCACCAGCGTAGAGCTATTTGCCAAAGACGGCACCCAGATTGCCCAGCTGTACGGGCAGCGCAGCGAAGGCCATCCGGAGCAGCAACAGTGGCGCACTCAGGTCGACAGCCTGACGGCGGAAGGCCAGACCGTATGAAACGGCTGCTGATTCTGCTGGCGGCGCTGCCGCTGTTGGCTAACGCCGCCGAGCGCATTATTACCCTCGGCGGCGACGTGACGGAAATCGTCTATGCGCTGGATGCCCAGTCGCAGCTGGTGGCGCGCGACAGCACCAGCACCTGGCCGGCGGCGTCACAATCGCTGCCGGACGTCGGCTATCTGCGCCAGCTCAATGCGGAAGGTATTCTCTCCCTGCGCCCGACGCTGGTGCTAGCCAGCAGCCAGGCGCAGCCGTCGCTGGTGCTACAAAAGGTGGAAGGCAGCAAGGTGACGGTGGTGAATGTGCCGGGGGGCTACGATGCGGCGGCGATGGACAACAAAGTCCAGGTGATTGCCGACGCGCTGGGCAAGCAGACACAGGGCGAGGCGCTGCGTAAAACGCTGCATGACGATATGGCGAAAATCCCGGCGCGCCCGCTGAACAAGCGCGTGCTGTTTATCCTCAGCCACGGCGGCTCCGGGGCGCTGGTGGCCGGGCAGCAGACGGCGGCGGACGGCGCGATTAAGCTCGCCGGTTTGCAAAACGCGATGCAGGGCTTTGACCACTATCGCACCATGTCGCAGGAAGGGGTTATTGCCAGTGAGCCGGATCTGGTGGTGATCTCCGCCGACGGCCTGAAAGGCATGGGCGGTGACGCCTCGCTGTGGAAGCTGCCAGGTCTGGCGCAAACGCCCGCTGGGCGCAATAAGCAGGTGTTGGTGATTGACGATATGGCGCTGCTCGGCTTTGGCCCGCGCACGCCGCAGGCGCTGATGGCGCTGCGTCAGAAAGCGGAGCAGACGCACTGATGAACGCGACCGCCTCACGCCCGCTGTGGCTGATGGTGCTGCTGCTCGTGGCCCTGACGCTGTTTGCCACCACGCTCGGCGCGATGCGCCTGCCGCTGGCGAGTATCTGGCCGTCGGGCGATGAGGTACTGCGCCATATCTGGCTCACTATCCGCTTACCGCGCGTGCTGCTGGCGCTGCTGGTGGGTAGCGCGCTGGCGCTCTCCGGCTGCGTAATGCAGGGGCTGTTCCGCAATCCGCTGGCCGACCCTGGGCTGCTCGGTATCAGCAGCGGCGCGGCGCTGGCGGTGGCATTCTGGCTGGTACTGCCGATTTCCGCACCAGTGCTGGTGGCGCTGTACGCGCCGATGCTGGCGGCGTTTATCGGCAGCCTGGCGGTGATGGCGGTAATTTTTGTGCTCAGTAAGGCTGGGGACGGTTCGCTCTCGCGCCTGCTGCTGGTCGGTATTGCGATTAACGCCCTGTGCGGAGCGCTGGTGGGGATGCTGTCGTGGATCAGCAACGATACGCAGCTACGCCAGCTGTCGCTGTGGGGGATGGGCAGCCTGGGGCAGGCAGAGTGGCCGACGCTACTGGTCTCCGCCACGCTGATTATCCCATCATCGCTGGTGGTGTGGTGGATGGCCGCACGCCTCAATCTGCTTCAACTGGGCGATGAAGAGGCACACTATCTCGGCGTTAACGTCCGGGTGCTGCAGCGCGTGCTGCTGCTGTGTAGCGCGGTGCTGGTGGCGGCATCGGTGGCGATAAGCGGGGTGATCGGCTTTATCGGTCTGGTCGTCCCGCATCTGATGCGTATGTGGCTGGGGCCGGATCACCGCGGACTGATCCCTGGCTCACTGCTCGCGGGTGCCATTCTGCTGTTGATTGCCGACACGCTCGCCCGCACGGTTGCCGCGCCGGCCGAAATGCCCGTCGGGCTGCTGACCAGCCTGCTCGGCGCGCCGTGGTTCCTGTGGCTTATTTTCCGTCAGGAGAGATCTCCCCATGGATAAACACTATTCTGCCCGCGCGCTGTCGCTGCGTCTGGGCAAACGTCAGGTGATTGATGGCGTGTCGCTGGAGCTGCGGCGCGGCGAAGTCACCGCGCTGATTGGCCCCAACGGCGCGGGAAAATCGACCCTGCTGCGGCTGCTTACCGGCTTTCTCAACGCCGACAGTGGCGAGCTGCACATTGAAGGCAAACCGCTTGCCGAGTGGTCCGCCACCGCCCTCTCCCGACGCCGGGCGGTGATGCTGCAACGCACGCAGCTGAACGCCAGTTGGCCGGTGGAAACGGTGATCGCCATGGGGCGCACGCCGTGGGGAGCGGAAGTGGACCCAACGCTTATCCAGCGGGTGATGGCCGAAACCGGCTGTACCCACCTGGCGGGCCGTCTCTATCCGGCGCTCTCCGGCGGCGAACAGCAGCGCGTGCAGCTGGCGCGCAGTCTGGCGCAACTGTGGCGCGACGATGGTCCGCAGGGCTGGCTGTTTCTTGACGAACCGACCTCGGCGCTGGACCTGTTCTATCAGCAGCACCTGCTGCGACTGCTGAAGAAGCTGACCCGCCGCGGCGAGCTGCACGTGTGCATTGTGCTGCACGATCTCAACCTCGCCGCCCTGTGGGCCGACACTATTCTGTTGTTGCATCAGGGCAAGCTGGTCGCCCAGGGCACGCCACAGGAGGTGATTCAGCAGTCAGTGATTCACCGCTGGTACGGTGCCGATATCAGCATGAACCAACACCCTGACGCGGCGGTACCGCAGGTCTATCTGGCCCCCTAGCGATGGGGCCTTGCGACAGGATGATTGCGTAGGTGATTATTCTGTCATTTATTAAGCTCAGGAAACATAACCCTGCTTTAGCGCGTAGATATAATCAATCGTGACCAGATTCACAATTGAATGCACAGTTAATAGACAAAAAAATAAATTATCATAATGTATGGGCGTGTCTGATGGAGAACATACATTATGAACATCCTGAATAGAACGTATAAAATTTCGAAGTGGTTTAATATTGACAACGTCATCGTCAATCACCGTCCTTAACTCCTCGAACGACTCCACGCCTGTATCATTGTAAATAGTGGTGTAACCGCTATTTCTGATATCCAATAAAAATCTATGCCTTTCTGTTTTATTACAGCGACGCTGCACGCCTTTTTAACGAGCCGTGTAGATTGATGCCGTAATATACCGAGAGCAGAGATGGTATTCGTATTGCGCCAAAAAGTGGTTTTTCATATTTCATGAATAACCAGCGGGGAGCCGCGCGCTAAAAATAAAGATTTAAGGATGACACCATGAATAACTTTAAACATCTGCCAGAACCGTTCCGTATTCGCGTCATTGAGCCTGTAAAACGCACCACCCGCGAACACCGCGAAAACGCCATTATTCAGGCCGGGATGAACCCCTTCCTGCTCGACAGCGAAGACGTGTTTATTGACCTGCTCACCGACAGCGGCACCGGCGCGGTCACGCAAAATATGCAGGCGGCGATGCTGCGTGGCGATGAAGCCTATAGCGGCAGCCGTAGCTACTATGCGCTGTGCAATGCTGTAAAAGATATTTTTGGCTATCAGCACACTATTCCGACGCACCAGGGGCGCGGCGCCGAGCAAATTTATATTCCGGTGCTGATCAAAAAACGCGAGCAGGAAAAAGGCCTCGACCGCAGCAAAATGGTGGCGTTCTCCAACTATTTCTTCGACACCACCCAGGGTCATAGCCAGATTAACGGTTGTACCGTGCGCAACGTTTATATTAAAGAGGCGTTCGACACTGCCGCGCGTAACGACTTTAAAGGTGATTTCGACCTGCAGGGCTTAGAGCACGGCATTGAAACGGTCGGTCCGAATAACGTGCCGTATATTGTCGCAACCATTACCTGTAACTCGGCGGGCGGCCAACCGGTGTCGCTGGCGAACCTGAAGGCGATGTACGCCATTGCGAAGAAATACGATATTCCGGTGGTGATGGATTCGGCGCGCTTTGCGGAAAACGCTTACTTTATTCAGCAACGCGAACCGGGCTATCAGGACTGGAGTATCGAAGAAATTACCCGCGAAACCTATAAGTACGCGGATATGCTCGCGATGTCGGCGAAAAAAGATGCCATGGTGCCCATGGGCGGCCTGCTGTGCATCAAAGACGACAGCTTCTTCGACGTGTACACCGAATGCCGTACCCTCTGCGTCGTGCAGGAAGGCTTTCCAACCTATGGCGGGCTGGAAGGCGGCGCGATGGAGCGTCTGGCCGTGGGCCTGTATGACGGGATGAATCAGGACTGGTTAGCCTACCGCATCACCCAGATTCAGTATCTGGTCGACGGGCTGGAAGCCATTGGCGTGACCTGTCAGCAGGCTGGCGGACACGCAGCGTTTGTCGATGCCGGTAAGCTGCTGCCGCATATTCCGGCTGACCAGTTCCCGGCTCAGGCGCTGGCCTGCGAGCTGTATAAAGTCGCGGGGATCCGCGCGGTAGAGATTGGTTCATTCCTGCTGGGCCGCGACCCGAAAACTGGCAAGCAGCTGCCGTGTCCGGCAGAGTTGCTGCGCTTAACCATTCCGCGCGCGACCTACACCCAAACGCATATGGACTTTATTATTGAGGCCTTCGAACATGTCAAAGAGAATGCCCACAATATTAAAGGATTAACCTTTACCTACGAGCCTAAAGTGCTGCGCCACTTTACCGCCAAACTGACTGAAGTGTAATTAACCTAAGCGCCAGTGGTTATATCCCGGATATAGCCACTGGCTTATTCATGCCTGGCATTACGATATTCCTGACAACAACAACGCATTCGCCGTTATCAATAAGGGAAAGCCATGGAAGAAGATTCAAATACAAAACATTCCTCATTTTGGGGAATTATGGTGATTGCCGGCACCGTGATCGGTGGCGGGATGTTTGCTTTACCGGTTGACCTTGCCGGTGCCTGGTTTTTTTGGGGCGCTTTTATTCTTATTATTGCCTGGTTTTCCATGCTGCACTCCGGGCTATTATTACTGGAAGCCAATCTGAACTATCCGGTGGGTTCCAGTTTTAATACCATTACCAAAGATTTAATTGGCGCGAAGTGGAATATAATAAGCGGAATCACAGTCGCATTCGTACTGTATATTCTCACCTATGCCTATATTTCGGCAAACGGCGCCATTATCAGCGAAACTATCGCGATCAATTCCGGAACGCACGTTAATCCGCGAATCGTCGGTATCGGCAGCGCGGTGTTTGTCGCGTGTATTCTGTGGGTCAGTTCGCTGGC
The DNA here is from genome assembly GCF_028069715.1 of Kluyvera sp. Awk 3. NCBI lineage: Bacteria > Pseudomonadati > Pseudomonadota > Gammaproteobacteria > Enterobacterales > Enterobacteriaceae > Kluyvera > Kluyvera sp. Awk 3. The sequence goes on from NZ_JANEWH010000016.1 coordinate 24,904, forward strand.
TGCCAGCCGCATTACCTCTTTATTTCTTGGTATCAAGATCATCGCCTTTATCGTGGTATTTGGATCGTTTTTCTTCCAGGTTGACTACACGATCCTGCGCGATCTCGCCGCACCGGAAGCCAATAAAACCTACCTCCCCTATATTCTGATGGCCGTGCCGGTTTGCCTGGCCTCGTTCGGTTTCCATGGCAATATTCCCAGCCTGATTATCTGCTACGGCAAACGCAAAGATAAGTTGATTAAAAGCATCGTCTTTGGTTCGCTGCTGGCCCTGGTCATTTATCTGTTCTGGCTGTACTGCACGATGGGCAATATCCATCGCAGCAACTTTAAAGAGATCATCGCCTCAGGCGGCAACGTCGACTCGCTGGTGAAGTCATTTTTAGGTACCAATCAGCACGGCATCATTGAATTTTTCCTGCTGATCTTCTCCAACCTGGCGGTTGCAAGCTCCTTCTTTGGCGTAACGCTGGGGCTATTCGACTATCTGGCGGATTTGTTCAAAATGGATAATTCGCCGTCCGGGCGATTTAAGACGCTGCTACTCACCTTTTTACCGCCCGCCGCCCTGTACCTGATTTTCCCTAACGGGTTTATCTACGCCATCGGCGGCGCGGGGCTCTGCGCAACCATCTGGGCTGTCATCGTACCGGCATTCCTGGCGCTAAAATCGCGCGAGCGCTTCCCGGACAAAATGTTCACCGTCTGGGGCGGCAAAGCGATTCCCGCGGTAGTGATTCTGTTTGGCGTGATGGTCATTCTGTGCTGGTTCGGCAGCACCTTTAACCTGCTGCCGAGGTTCGGTTAACACCGCTCCGGCGGCAGGCTGAATTGCCCGGTTCAGCCTGCCGCCGGATCTCGAACATCCTGGTGGAACAACTCTCCCACTTTCGTCTTCACCGCTTTCCCTGAAATACCTATCTCCGTTATCATAGCCACCCACTGCGACAAAAACGAAAATGAAAAAGTTCGCTTTCCACTTTTAACCAGGGACCTGGATTACACCCCATGAGTAAAATCGACAATCTCGACGCTCACACCCCCATGATGCAGCAGTACCTGAAGCTAAAAGCACAGCATCCGGAAATTCTGCTGTTCTATCGCATGGGCGACTTCTACGAAATGTTCTACGACGATGCGAAGCGCGCGTCGCAGCTGCTGGACATCTCGTTAACCAAACGCGGCGCTTCTGCCGGCGAACCGATTCCTATGGCGGGTATCCCGCATCACGCGGTGGAAAACTATCTCGCCAAGCTGGTTAATCAGGGCGAATCGGTCGCCATCTGCGAACAGATCGGTGACCCGGCCACCAGCAAAGGCCCGGTTGAGCGTAAAGTGGTACGCATCGTCACGCCGGGTACCATCAGCGATGAGGCCCTGTTACAGGAACGTCAGGACAACCTGCTGGCGGCCATCTGGCAGGACAGCAAAGGCTACGGCTATGCGACGCTGGATATCAGCTCCGGTCGCTTCCGCTTGAGCGAACCGACCGACCGCGAAACCATGGCGGCGGAGCTGCAGCGTACCAACCCGGCCGAGCTGCTGTACGCCGAAGATTTTGCCGAGATGTCGCTCATTGAGGGCCGCCGCGGGCTGCGTCGTCGCCCGCTCTGGGAATTTGAAATTGATACCGCGCGCCAGCAGCTGAATTTGCAGTTCGGCACTCGCGATCTCGTCGGCTTCGGCGTTGAAAGTGCGCCGCGCGGCCTGTGCGCCGCGGGTTGCCTGCTGCAGTATGTCAAAGACACCCAGCGCACCTCGCTGCCGCATATTCGCTCCATTACCATGGATCGTCAGCAGGACAGCATCATCATGGACGCTGCGACCCGTCGCAATCTGGAGATCACCCAGAACCTGGCCGGCGGCTTTGAAAATACCCTCGCGTCGGTGCTCGATTGCACGGTCACGCCGATGGGTAGCCGCATGCTCAAACGCTGGCTGCATATGCCGGTGCGCGACACAAAAATTCTCACCGAGCGCCAGCAGACCATTGGCGCGTTGCAGGATACCACCGCCGAACTACAGCCGGTGCTGCGCCAGGTCGGCGATCTGGAACGTATTCTCGCACGTCTGGCGCTGCGTACCGCCCGTCCGCGTGACCTTGCCCGCATGCGTCATGCTTTCCAGCAGTTGCCGGAACTGCGTGCTCAGTTGGCCAGCGTCGACAGCGCGCCGGTACAGATGCTGCGCGAGAAAATGGGTGAATTTACCGAACTGCGCGAGCTGCTGGAGCGTGCCATCATCGATGCGCCGCCGGTGCTGGTTCGTGACGGCGGCGTAATCGCCCCGGGTTATAACGAAGAGCTGGACGAATGGCGCGCGCTGGCCGATGGCGCGACCGACTACCTCGACCGCCTGGAGATCCGCGAACGCGAGCGTACCGGGCTGGATACCCTGAAAGTCGGCTATAACGCGGTTCACGGTTATTACATCCAAATCAGCCGTGGGCAAAGCCATCTGGCACCGATTAACTACGTGCGCCGTCAAACGCTGAAAAACGCCGAGCGCTACATCATTCCCGAGCTGAAAGAGTACGAGGACAAAGTTCTGACCTCGAAAGGCAAGGCCCTGGCACTGGAAAAACAGCTGTACGACGAGTTGTTTGAACTGCTGCTGCCGCACCTGGCCGACCTTCAGCAAAGCGCCAGCGCATTGGCTGAGCTGGATGTGCTGGTTAACCTGGCGGAACGCGCCTATACGCTGAACTACACCTGCCCGACCTTTACCGATAAGCCCGGCATTCGGATTACCGAAGGCCGCCATCCGGTGGTGGAGCAGGTACTCAACGAACCGTTTATCGCCAACCCGCTGAACCTGTCGCCGCAGCGCCGGATGTTAATCATTACCGGCCCGAACATGGGCGGTAAAAGTACCTATATGCGTCAGACGGCGTTGATTGCGCTGCTGGCCTACATTGGCAGCTACGTTCCGGCGCAAAGCGTCGAGATTGGTCCTATTGACCGTATCTTCACCCGCGTCGGCGCGGCGGACGACCTGGCCTCCGGCCGCTCCACCTTTATGGTAGAGATGACCGAAACGGCCAACATTCTGCACAACGCCACCGAACACAGCCTGGTGCTGATGGATGAAATCGGTCGCGGCACCTCCACCTACGACGGTCTGTCGCTGGCGTGGGCCTGCGCGGAAAATCTGGCGAATAAGATCAAAGCGTTAACCCTATTCGCCACCCACTACTTCGAGCTGACCCAGTTGCCGGAGAAAATGGAAGGCGTCGCCAACGTGCATCTGGACGCGCTGGAGCACGGCGAGACTATCGCCTTTATGCACAGCGTGCAGGATGGCGCGGCGAGCAAGAGCTACGGCCTGGCGGTGGCCCAGTTGGCGGGCGTGCCGAAAGAAGTGATTAAGCGCGCGCGCCAGAAGCTGCGCGAGCTGGAGAGCCTTTCGCCGAATGCGGCGGCCACGCAGATAGACGGCACACAAATGTCGCTGCTGTCTGCACCCGAAGAGGTATCACCGGCGGTGGAGGCACTGGAAGGTCTGGATCCGGACTCGTTAACGCCACGTCAGGCGCTGGAGTGGATTTATCGTCTGAAAGGCATGGTGTAAACCGTTCCTGGCGTCGCGACGCCGGGCTACACAGGTAGCCCGGCAGGTGAAAAATGGGTGCTGGAGGACAAATCCGGACAGCCAATACGCGGGGTTTCCCCCTCGTCGTCACTACTTCTTCGGTTCGTAAGCGAGAATAGCTTTAAACTCCATACCACGCTCACGGATGCTCAATTCACACAGCGAATCGCGCACCATTAACGTGAATCCTAATGCTGTTATACACAGCACAACGATCGCCACCAGGGCGTACTTTGTCAGCATATCTTGCCTCCCTGCAAAGAAGAGACTAACATCTGAACTGTTTGGGTTTGATGCTAGCCTCAGGTTGATAGAAATATCGCCTGGGGCTTTCACCTTTCTGGAACCCTGAAAATGCTCAAAGCCCAGAAAGCCTCAAGCACCCGCCGCTATTCTATTCCTGCCTGCCGCTTAGCAAATAAACGCCGTCCGTTGCTACGAGCCTGCTCGCAAAATAAAAAAGCCCGGATTAACCGGGCTACACAGAAAAGCAGCAAGATCAGCGCTTATCTTCCGCCAGCAGCGGCGGAATGCTCGGCACCATTGGCGCGTCGTCGATATCCTTTTGCGTCATGCGGAACGCTTCCGGATAATGCTCGCGGCTGGTGCGGCGTAGCGGCTCAGTATCACGCCAGGTGTACAGGCAGTGCTGGCACTGGTATACGGTCCAGACACCTTTCACCGGCGATTTCGCCATCACTTCAATATGCTCATCGGCGCAACGTGGACAAATCATCTTTTCCTCCTTACTTACGGTTAGCCAGCATAGCGGTCAGTTTTTCAGCCCAGGCCTTGGTTTCCGGCAGGTCTTGTACGGGCTGGCTATAGTGACCGCGGTTGTCCGGCGCAACCGGAGTGGTGGCGTCGATAATCAGTTTGTCGGTGATACCCGCCGGGCTTGAGCCCGGATCCAGTTCCAGTACCGACATATTCGGCAACTGCACCAGGTCACCCGCTGGGTTAACTTTTGACGATAGCGCCCACATCACCTGCGGCAGGTTGAACGGATCGACATCTTCATCAACCATAATGACCATCTTCACGTAGCCCAGACCGTGCGGCGTGGTCATCGCACGCAGCCCCACCGCGCGGGCAAAACCGCCGTAGCGTTTTTTGGTGGAGATAATCGCCAGCAGACCGTGAGTGTACATGGCGTTCACCGCCTGCACTTCCGGGAACTCCGCCTTCAGTTGCTGGTACAGGGGTACACAGGTCGCCGGGCCCATCAGGTAGTCAATTTCGGTCCACGGCATGCCGAGGTAAAGAGATTCAAAAATCGGTTTTGTGCGATACGAAACCTTATCGATGCGCACCACGGTCATGTTACGACCGCCGGAGTAGTGTCCGGTGAACTCGCCGAACGGACCTTCAATTTCACGCTTACGGCCTTCAATCACCCCTTCGAGGATCACTTCAGAACCCCACGGCACGTCGAAACCGGTCAGCGGCGCGGTGGCAATCGGATACGGGCTTTCACGCAGCGCGCCAGCCATTTCATATTCCGACTGATCGTACTTCAGCGGCGTAGCGCCCATCAGGGTAATAATCGGGTCGTTGCCCAGGGTAATCGCAATCGGCAGATCTTCGCCACGCTCTTCCGCTTTATGCAGATGTAGCGCGATGTCGTGCATCGGTACCGGCTGCAGGCCAAGCTTACGCTTACCCTTCACTTCCATACGGTAAATGCCGACGTTCTGTTTACCGAAGTTATCCGGATCCAGCGGGTCGCGTGAGACGACGCACGCTTTATCGAGATAAAAACCGCCGTCGCCGTCGTTCAGGCGGAACAGAGGCAGGATATCGAACAGGTTAATGTCTTCGCCGTCGACGGTGTTTTCTGCCCACGCCGGGTTAGCGCGGCGCTCCGGCGCAATCGGGAATTTATCCCAGCGGCGAATAAACTCATCAATCTGTTTTTTCACCGGCGTGTTGATTGGCAGGCCCATGGAGATAGCGTGGTTCTGCCAGGAACCAATGGTGTTCATCACCACGCGAGCATCGGTAAAACCGCGAATATTATCAAACCACAACGCGGGCGCGCCGTCGCCAATGCGGCCTGTGGCATTGGCCGCGGCGGCCAGATCGGGCTCGGCATTGACCTCTTCACTGATTTTCAGTAGTTGTCCCTGGTCTTCCAGCGCCTGCAAGAATCCACGTAAATCATCAAAAGCCATTATGCATTCTCCTGTGAATATTGGTTCGCCGCCGGTAAACCCTGCCAGCGACGGGCCTTGTCATGTTTGAGGCCAAACTGATCGAGCACGCGGGTCACCACGTGCTGCACGATGTCGTCCACCGTTTCCGGATGGTTATAAAACGCGGGCATGGGCGGCACCATGGCAACGCCCATGCGGGAGAGCGCCAGCATGTTTTCCAGATGGATAGTGCTCAGCGGCATTTCGCGGGGTACCAACACCAGCTTGCGTCCCTCTTTCAGCACCACGTCAGCAGCACGCCCCACCAAACCATCCGCATAACCAGCGCGAATACCGGCCAGCGTCTTCATACTGCACGGGATAACAATCATGCCGTCGGTCTGAAAAGAGCCGGAAGAGATGGTCGCAGCCTGATCGGCCGGGCTGTGGCTGAAGTCGGCCATGGCGGCAACTTCGCGTGCGCTCCACGGAGTTTCCAGTTCGATGGTGGTTTTGGCCCATTTCGACATCACCAGGTGCGTTTCCACCTCCGGCATGCCTTGCAGCGCTTGCAGCAGCGCAACCCCCAACGGCGCGCCGGTTGCTCCCGTCATGCCAATAATCAGTCTCATCTCTCACCTCATTTTCGTTCGTGTACGAACAATATGGTTAAGCTACTCCTGTTGGACGAGTCTGGCAAGGGTGTTCAGCGAAGCTCGCATTTTTTGTTCAATGGGTCGGGAGCGGCTATCATAAGCGCAGATACATTGCCGGAGAGCGATCATGGAGATCAAAAACGAAGCGTTTCACCTGCTCCGCCATCTTTTTCAACAGCATACGTCACGCTGGCAGCACGAGTTGCCGGAACTCACCAAGCCGCAGTATGCGGTCATGCGCTCCATCGCCGAATGCCCAGGCATTGAACAAGTGGCGTTGACCAGCGTGGCGGTTAGCACCAAGGCGACCCTCGCTGAAATGCTGAGCCGAATGGAGGCTCGTGGGTGGGTCAAACGCGAGCATGACCCGGATGATAAGCGTCGGCGTTTTGTTTTTTTAACCCCGGACGGGGAAGCGCTACTGGCGGCGAGCCAGCCGGTGGGAAATCGCGTGGATGATGAGTTTTTGCAGCGTTTGACGCCGCAGGAGCGGGAGCAATTTACACATTTAATTCGTAAGATGATGGAATAACGCGGAAAAAAAGCAAAGAAAAAGGCCAGTCTGACGACTGACCTCTTTGAATAAAACAGGCTTATTCGCGGAACAGCGCTTCGATATTCAGCCCCTGTGTCTGCAGAATTTCACGCAGACGACGCAGACCTTCAACCTGAATCTGACGCACGCGCTCGCGGGTCAGGCCAATCTCGCGGCCGACATCTTCCAGCGTAGCTGCTTCATACCCCAACAGGCCAAAACGACGTGCCAGCACTTCTCGTTGTTTGGCGTTCAGTTCGAACAGCCATTTCACGATGCTTTGCTTCATGTCATCGTCTTGCGTGGTGTCTTCCGGGCCGTTTTCATTTTCATCGGCCAGGATATCCAGCAGCGCTTTCTCAGAATCTCCGCCCAGCGGCGTATCAACTGAAGTGATGCGTTCATTGAGACGCAGCATACGGCTTACGTCATCAACCGGCTTATCCAGCTGTTCAGCTATCTCTTCCGCGCTCGGTTCATGGTCCAGCTTATGGGACAGTTCACGCGCGGTACGTAGATAGACGTTCAGTTCTTTAACAATATGGATCGGCAGACGAATGGTACGGGTTTGGTTCATGATCGCCCGTTCAATGGTCTGACGGATCCACCAGGTGGCATAGGTTGAAAAACGGAACCCACGCTCCGGGTCGAACTTCTCTACGGCACGAATCAGCCCCAGGTTGCCCTCTTCAATCAGATCCAGCAGTGCCAGACCACGATTGCCGTAACGGCGGGCAATTTTCACCACCAGACGAAGGTTGCTTTCAATCATCCGACGGCGTGAGGCAACGTCGCCACGCAGGGCACGACGTGCAAAATAAACTTCTTCTTCAGCGGTCAATAACGGAGAATAGCCGATCTCGCCTAAGTAAAGCTGAGTCGCATCGAGTACACGTTGAGTGGCACCTTGCGATAAGAGCTCTTCTTCCGCGAGTTCGTTGTCACTGGGTTCCTCTTCATTTAAGGCCTTCTCATCGAAAGCCTCTACTCCATTCTCATCAAATTCCGCGTCTTCATTTAAATCATGAACTTTCAGCGTATTCTGACTCATTTTAAGGTGGCTCCTACCCGTGATCCCCAGGCAATGCACCTTATCATGTCACTTTTCAGGCGACCTCTGCGGTCGCCGACGTCACCTGAAAGCGTTCATGTGAAGTACTTTGCCGACTTATCGCTGCGGTAAATACTGCAGCGGGTTGACGGATTTCCCCTTGTAACGAATTTCAAAATGCAAACGTGTTGAACTGGTTCCGGTGCTACCCATGGTAGCGATTTTCTGCCCCGCCTTGACGTCCTGTTGTTCCCGGACCAGCATTGTATCGTTATGAGCGTAGGCACTCAGGTAATCATCGTTGTGTTTGATGATAATAAGATTACCGTAACCGCGCAGTGCGTTACCGGCATAGACGACGCGCCCATCGGCGGTTGCGACGATTGCCTGTCCTTTACTGCCTGCAATATCGATACCTTTGTTGCCACCATCGGTGCCGCTAAAGTTCTCGATTACCTTGCCGTCAGTTGGCCAGCGCCATGAAGAGATCGGCGAACTGGTTGAAGTACTGCTGGCAGTCGGTACGGTTGTGCTCGCAGTTGGTGCCGTTACAGGCGCTGTGACTGTCGTCGCAGGCTTGTTGTTAGGCAACATTTTGTTAGCACTTTGTTCACCTGAATCCTCAGAATACGTAATTGTCGGAGTCGACGCAACAACCGCGGTTGAATTTTGTGCAGGTTTTGAGACTAATCCGGAATTTCCGCTGCTGGCCTGTGCGCTGGCCATGGCGACAGGGTTATTGCCGGTAATCGGTTGGCCTGAAGCGTTACCCACCTGCAGAACCTGGCCGACATTCAGGGCGTACGGCGCCGCGACGTTGTTGCGCTGGGCCAGGTCACGGAAATCATTCCCGGTCACCCACGCGATGTAGAACAGGGTATCGCCGTGCTTCACCGTGTAGGTGCTGCCGCCGGTATAGCTACCTTTAGGAATGTCGCCATATTTACGGTTATAGACGATATGACCGTTCTGCATCTGCACCGGTTGTTCAGCAACAGGCTGCGCGACTTGCGGCTGCGCCTGCACCGGCTGGGTCTGAACCGGCTGTACCGGTTGAATCTGAGGCGTTGACTGCGCCGTGCTGCCCATTTTTGGCGGCGGCGTAATCAGCATGCCGGAGTTCGTGCTGCTGGAGCCTCCGCTGTTCACGGAGCTGACTGGCGCTGGTGTATTATTCGAAGAAGTACAACCGGCCAACCAAAGTGAAACCAGTGATAATGCCACAACACGATTGACGGTAAATTTAGGGCTTCCCGCGCTCATTTATCCCCCAGGAATAGGTTAACTGCCAGTGACTTAATACCGTGCAACGCAGGCAATGAACACTGGAAAACGTGTTCACCATACGCTGAATTTCGCTGAATACCCTCAGAAAAATCCGGGACTCAGGCCAGCTCCCCTTTTACCAGGGGAACGAAGCGAACAGCCTCAACGGTATCAATAATAAATTCGTCTCCCCGCCGATGAACGCGCTTGAGGTACTGGCGATCGTCGCCCACGGGTAAAACAAGGATACCGCCTTCGTCCAGCTGCGACATTAACGCAACCGGAATCTCCAGCGGTGCCGCCGTAACGATGATAGCGTCAAACGGGGCGCGTGCCTGCCACCCCTGCCAGCCATCGCCGTGGCGGGTCGATACATTATGTAAATCAAGCTGCTTCAGGCGACGCCGGGCGTGCCATTGCAGACTTTTTATCCGCTCAACGGAGCAGACATGATGCACCAGATGCGCCAGAATCGCCGTCTGATAACCCGACCCGGTGCCAATCTCCAGCACCCGGGACTCCGGCGTCAGCTCCAGCAGCTCGGTCATGCGCGCCACCATATAGGGCTGCGAAATCGTCTGGCCCTGGCCTATCGGTAACGCCACGTTTTCCCACGCGCTATGTTCAAACGCTTCATCAATAAATTTATCGCGCGGAACCTGCGCCATCGCATCAAGCACCCGCTCATCGCGGATGCCCAGTTGACGAAGTTGGTTGAGCAGACTCTGGATACGTTTACTGACTACCATTGCACATCAACCCTCGCCTGCTCCAACCAGCCGGTGACCACCTCATGCGCGCTGTGCGCGGTGAGATCCACATGCAGCGGCGTCACCGATACGTAACCCGCATCCACCGCGGCAAAATCGGTGTCCGGCCCGGCGTCGCATTTATCGCCCGGCGGCCCAATCCAGTAGAGAGTATTACCGCGCGGATCCTGCTGTGGAATCACTTTATCCGCCGGATGGCGGCTGCCGCAGCGGGTCACGCGAATGCCTTTGATTTGGTCGAGCGGCAGGTCGGGCACGTTGACGTTGAGGATGCGCCCGGTGCGCAGCGGTTCACGGGCGAGCGCACGCAGCAGCGAGCAGGTCACCGCCGCAGCGGTCTCATAGTGCTGATGACCGTTTAGCGACACCGCGAGGGCGGGAAAGCCTAAATGGCGGCCCTCCATGGCGGCGGCAACCGTGCCAGAGTAGATCACGTCATCGCCCAGATTGGGGCCGGCATTAATGCCTGAAACCACGATATCCGGACGCGGACGCATCAGCGCATTGACGCCCAGATAGACGCAGTCGGTTGGCGTGCCCATCTGCACGGCAATGTCGCCGTTATCGAAAGTGAAGGTACGAAGCGAGGATTCCAGCGTCAACGAGTTCGACGCGCCGCTGCGGTTACGATCGGGTGCAACTACCTGAACCTCGGCAAATTCCCGCAAGGCTCTGGCCAGCGTCTGAATGCCTGGCGCATGGATCCCGTCATCGTTACTCAGCAATATTCGCATAATCACCTGTTGTATTGATAAGTTCCCTTACCACGCTGGTCGCGAAACTGCCCGCCGGCAGCCAAAAGCGCAGTTCGACGGTGACGTCGTCCCACCAGTTCCAGCTCAGCTGCTGCGGATAGAGCAGCATGGCGCGGCGCGCGGCTTCGACTTTTTCACGCTGCAGCAGCGACTGCAGCGCCGTCTCTTCAGCCAGCACGGTCTGTTCAAATTCCAGGGCGGTACGCTGTGTTCCCCAGTCGCCACTCCCAGGCAGCGCTGCGGTAATCATTAATTCACGCGCGTCGACGCGAGCCTGCAGTACGGCCTGCTCTTCATCGGTGGCAACAAACCAACTGCCGCGTCCCGCTAATTGTAGCGCATCGCCGTCAACAACTTGATTAAAGTCCGGTTTTTTTAGGCGTTCGCTCACTATCTGATTAAACAACGCGCTGCGGGCCGCCGACAACCAAAAACTGCGTTTATTACGATCCCGCACCGGCGCGCCGCTTTCTGCCCAGCGCAGTGCGCCCAGCAGGTTGCTGCCGCCAATGCCAAAACGCTGAGCGCCGAAGTAGTTCGGCACGCCGCGTTCGGCAATCGCCTGTAATCGCGTCTCGACGTCATCACGGCCGCTCACCTCACGCAGCACCAGTGTAAACTGGTTGCCTTTTAGCGCGCCTAAACGCAGCTTACGCTTATGACGCGCGTATTCCAGCACCTGACAGCCTTCCAGCTGAAACTGGCTTAAATCCGGCATCGTGTTGCCCGGCACGCGCGCGCACAGCCACTGTTCGGTGACCGCATGCTTATCTTTCTGTCCGGCAAAGCTCACTTCGCGAGCATGAATTTTAAGGAATTTAGCCAGCGCGTCGGCAACAAAGCGGGTATTGCAGCCGTTTTTCAGGATGCGCACGAGAATGTGCTCGCCTTCGCCGTCCGGCTCAAAACCTAAATCTTCAACCACCAGGAAATCTTCCGGGCTGGCTTTTAGCTGCCCCGTTCCCTGCGGCTTGCCGTGCAGGTAGGTCAGTGCATCAAACGGAATCATGACGTCGCCTTTTGCAGCAGTGCGACCGCTTCACAGGCAATGCCTTCACCGCGCCCGGTAAAACCCAGCTTCTCGGTGGTGGTCGCTTTTACGTTAACGTCATCCATATGGCAGCCGAGGTCTTCGGCAATAAACACGCGCATTTGTGGGATGTGCGGCAGCATTTTTGGCGCCTGGGCAATGATCGTGACATCAACATTGCCAAGCGTGTAGCCTTTGGCCTGCACGCGTTTCCACGCTTCGCGCAGCAGGGCGCGGCTGTCCGCGCCTTTAAAGGCGGGATCGGTGTCCGGGAACAGTTTGCCGATATCGCCCAGCGCCGCCGCGCCCAGCAGGGCGTCGGTCAACGCGTGCAGCGCAACGTCGCCATCGGAGTGCGCCAGCAGCCCTTTTTCGTACGGGATGCGCACGCCGCCAATGATAATCGGGCCTTCGCCGCCAAAGGCGTGTACGTCAAAACCGTGTCCAATTCGCATTATGCATTCTCCGGGTTACCCGAGCGGGTGAGGTAAAATTCAGCGAGCGCCAGATCTTCCGGGCGGGTCACCTTAATATTATCAGCACGTCCGGCAATCAACTCGGGATGAAAGCCGCAATATTCTAATGCCGACGCTTCGTCGGTAATCGACGCGCCTTCGTTCAGCGCGCGGGTCAAGCAATCCAGTAACAGTTCGCGCGGGAAAAACTGCGGCGTCAGCGCATGCCACAGATCGTTACGATCGACAGTGTGCGCAATCGCAGCTTTCCCCGGCTCGGCGCGCTTCATGGTATCGCGCACCGGCGCGGCCAGAATACCGCCGACCCGGCTGGTTTCGCTTAAGCTGAGCAGACGCGCCAGATCGTCCTGATGCAGACACGGACGGGCCGCGTCGTGTACCAGCACCCATTGCGCATCATCAATCGCACGCAGGCCCGCCAGCACGGAATCCGCGCGCTCGGCGCCGCCTTCAACGACGGTAATCTGGGGATGTTGCGCAAGAGGCAGCTGCGCGAAGCGTTCGTCTCCGGCAGAGACGGCGATAATCACCCGCTGGACGCGGGCGTTAGCCAGCAGCGCATCCACCGAGTGTTCAAGAATCGTTTTGTTACCGATTGAGAGATATTGTTTTGGGCAGTCCGTTTGCATGCGGCGGCCAAATCCGGCTGCCGGCACCACGGCGCATACGCCCGGAAAAGTCACGGCCATGTCGTCATCCTGGGACTGATTATCGATTAGTTTGCGTTTGCCCCGCGCCCTGCGTGCGTTTAGACGCATCCGGAACCAGACGATAGAACGTTTCGCCCGGACGGGTCATGCTGAGTTCATTACGTGCGCGTTCCTCAATCGCTTCCTGGCCGCCATTAAGGTCATCAATTTCGGCGAAAAGCTGATCGTTGCGCGCTTTTAATTTTGCGTTGGTTGTTTGTTGTACGGATACATCATCACGGACTCGGCTGAAGTCATGCAGACCGTTCTTTCCGAACCACAGCGAATATTGTAGCCAGACCAGCAAAGCCAGTAATAGCAGCGTTAATTTACCCATCCTGCCCCCTGAAAAACGGCTCTATCATCCCATAACTTGCCGTCATACTCCACTCCGGCCGCAGGCGATACCGCATATCGCCGGAAATGTACCACATTTCCTTTGCCTGTTGGCGTGCAATCCGCCGCCGCTGAATCCTCATACGAAGGAATTAACTCATAATCCACATGAATAGCAAACCACACAGGAGGGCGACAGTCAGTAGCGTTGCAACAATGGTGTAACCTAACTTGCCTTTCACCAGCGAGTGAAACGCAACGCCAACCACCACCGCGACGGGCATCAGGGCAAGGAAAAAAGGCCAGGTGTAGAGGAAAAAGAACAGCGTGTTATTGCCGTAATGCAGATAGGGGATACCCAGCGCCATCAACCACGCCACAAAGCCGACAAAAGCCCCTGACAAAGACCAGGTGGTTTCATCATAAGCAGAGGCTAGTGACTCGGGCTGGGCCACGTTGATGTTCTGAGTGTTACGCATAAATAATCCTGTTAGGTCGGAGCAGGCAAACTCCGACACGTTTTCAGGATCTGATAATATCGCTCTGCCTCAGTAGATCTAATAATTGCGCAACCAAATTTGTTACTAATTGTTCACCGTCCAGGTGGATCGCAGGCTGCTCGGGTGATTCATACGATGAATCAATTCCGGTGAAATTACGCAACTCTCCGGCGCGCGCTTTTTTATACAGCCCTTTCGGATCGCGGGCTTCGCAAGTTGCCAGCGGCGTATCGACAAAGACTTCAAAGAAGCGATCGTCCCCTACGCGTTCACGCACCATCTGCCGTTCGGCGCGATGAGGCGAGATAAATGCGGTCAATACCACCAGCCCGGCATCCACCATCAGTTTCGCCACTTCGCCGACGCGGCGAATATTTTCTTTACGGTCTGCATCGGTGAAGCCGAGATCGCTGCACAGCCCGTGGCGCACATTATCGCCATCAAGCAAATAGGTGCTTACACCAAGCTCATGCAGCGCCTCTTCCAGCGCCCCGGCCACGGTGGATTTACCCGAGCCCGAAAGCCCGGTAAACCACAGCACAACCCCACGGTGACCGTGGAGTTGTTCACGCTGCTGCGCGGTGACGGGATGGACATGCCAGACGACGTTTTCGTCATGTGCCGCCATTACTTGCCTCCCAGCAAATCGCGCGCGCCCCAATGCGGGAAGTGTTTGCGCACCAACGCATTCAGCTCAAGTTCAAAAGCGCTGAACTCTGAATTCACCACCGCATCCTCGGTATTCGGTTCACGCACCATGCCCGCACCGACGGTCACGTTGCTTAAGCGGTCAATGAAGATCAGACCGCCGGTGACCGGGTTTTCCTGATATTTATCGAGCACCAGCGGCTCATCAAAGGTCAGGTCCACCAGGCCGATACCGTTCAACGGCAGCGCGTCCACTTCGCGCTGGGTGAGGTTATTGATATCAACCTGATACTGAATGCCATCGACGCGGGCGCGGGTTTTCTTGCCGGCGACTTTAATATCATAGCTTTGCCCTGCCGCCAGCGGCTGCTCGGCCATCCACACCACGTCAACGGCAGCGCGTTGCACCGTCGGCAGCGCGTCCTGTGCGTCAAGCAGCAGGTCGCCACGGCTGATGTCGATTTCATCTTTCAGCACCAGCGTGATGGCTTCGCCTGCCGCCGCTTCCTGCAGATCGCCGTCAAAGGTCACGATGCGCGCCACGGTAGACTCTACGCCTGACGGCAGCACCTTAATGCGCTGGCCGACCTTCACGGTGCCGGAAGCCAGCGTGCCGGAGAAACCGCGGAAATCGAGGTTCGGGCGGTTCACGTACTGAACCGGGAAACGCATCGGTTGGGTATCCACCGTACGACGGATTTCCACCGTCTCCAGCACTTCCAGCAGCGTCGGGCCGCTGTACCACGGCAGCTTTTCGCTGTTGCTGGCAACGTTATCGCCTTCCAGCGCGGACAGCGGGACGAAGCGAATATCGAGGTTGCCCGGCAGCTGCTCGGCAAAGGTCAGATACTCTTCGCGAATGCGGTTAAAGGTCTCTTCGCTGTAGCCGACGAGATCCATTTTATTGACAGCCACCACCAGATGCTTGATGCCCAGCAGTGTGGAAATAAAGCTGTGACGACGGGTCTGATCCAGTACGCCTTTACGCGCGTCGATCAGCAAAATCGCCAGGTCGCAGGTCGACGCGCCGGTGGCCATGTTACGGGTGTACTGCTCGTGCCCCGGGGTGTCGGCAATAATAAATTTACGCTTCTCGGTGGAGAAATAGCGGTACGCCACGTCGATGGTGATGCCCTGCTCGCGCTCGGCCTGCAGGCCGTCCACCAGTAACGCCAGATCGAGCTTCTCGCCCTGGGTGCCGTGACGCTTGCTGTCATTGTGCAGCGACGACAGCTGGTCCTCGTAAATCTGACGAGTATCGTGCAGCAGGCGGCCAATCAACGTACTTTTGCCGTCATCCACGCTGCCGCAGGTCAGAAAACGCAGCAGGCTTTTGTGCTGCTGAGCGTGCAGATACGCTTCAACGCCGCCTTCATCGGCAATTTGTTGTGCAATAGTGGTGTTCATGGCGGCTCCTTAGAAATAACCCTGACGTTTTTTAAGCTCCATGGAGCCAGCCTGGTCGCGGTCAATCACGCGGCCCTGGCGTTCACTGGTGGTCGAGACCAGCATCTCTTCGATAATTTCCGGCAGCGTTTGCGCGTCGGACTCTACCGCGCCGGTCAGCGGCCAGCATCCCAGGGTACGGAAACGCACCATGCGTTTTTTGATCACTTCACCCGGCTGCAAATCAATGCGATCGTCATCGATCATCATCAGCATGCCGTCACGTTCCAGCACCGGGCGCTCAGCGGCCAGGTACAGCGGAACAATTTCGATGTTTTCCAGGTAGATATACTGCCAGATATCCAGCTCGGTCCAGTTAGAGAGCGGGAAGACGCGGATGCTTTCACCCTTGTTGATCTGCCCGTTGTAGTTGTGCCACAGCTCCGGACGCTGGTTTTTCGGATCCCAGCGGTGGAAGCGGTCGCGGAAGGAGTAAATACGCTCTTTGGCGCGGGATTTCTCTTCATCGCGGCGCGCGCCGCCGAACGCGGCATCAAAACCGTATTTGTTCAGCGCCTGCTTCAGCCCTTCAGTTTTCATAATGTCGGTGTGCTTGGCGCTACCGTGGACAAACGGGTTGATCCCCATCGCCACCCCTTCCGGGTTTTTATGCACCAGCAGTTCGCAGCCATAGGCTTTCGCGGTACGGTCGCGGAACTCGTACATTTCGCGGAACTTCCAGCCAGTGTCAACGTGCAGCAGCGGGAACGGCAGCGTACCCGGATAAAACGCCTTGCGCGCCAGATGCAGCATTACGCTGGAATCTTTGCCGATGGAGTACATCATCACCGGATTAGAGAATTCGGCGGCCACCTCACGGATGATATGGATGCTTTCCGCCTCCAGTTGCCGCAGGTGAGTAAGTCGTTTTTGGTCCATAACCGTTCCTTAAGCCTGATTCATTGCACGTCTGTTGTGTTGAGGGCCGATCTTGTCGTTGGCGCTTATTGGGTTGTTGCTGCGGGGTCGTGCTACAACTCGCTAACAATCAGCAATAGAGGGACTATAGGGGTAGGTTTAGACCAAATGAAATTACGAAAAGGAATGAGTAGTTACTCAAAGGAATAACGCGCTGGAAAAGCAAATATCAAAAAGTGCTTAACATGCTATTTTTCGGGCATTTAAGAGCTTTTGAAATTGTGTAATGAAAACCACAGTTTCATACTAAGCGCGTCTATTTTTTTGCTCTGTTGTAAGGACTCCCTATGTTCTCCGCATTGCGCCACTGCATGGCAGCCCTGGCGCTCGGCGTATGCTTCTCCCTCCCGGCACAGGCCGCCGCTTCGTCACTGGGCACCATCGCCAATACGCAGGCTCGCTATATTGCCACCTATTTCCCCGGACGCATTACCGGCACGCCCGCTGAAATGCTCTCCGCCGACTATATTCGTCAGCAGTTTGCGCAAATGGGTTACCAGAGCGATATCCGTACCTTTAACAGCCGCTATATCTACACCAGCAAAGATAACCGAAAAAACTGGCATAACGTGGTCGGCAGTACGGTTATCGCGGCGCATGAAGGGAAATCCAGCCAGCAGATTATTATCATGGCGCATCTCGACACCTACGCGCCGCACAGCGACAGCGACGTCGAACAGAATCTCGGCGGTCTGACGCTTCAGGGCATCGACGATAACGCACTGGGCCTCGGCGTGATGCTGGAGCTGGCGGAGCGTTTTAAAAATATTCCCTCAGAGTATGGCATCCGTTTTATCGCTACCAGCGGTGAAGAAGAGGGAAAACTCGGCGCTGAGAATTTACTTAAGCGCATGAGCAGCGCGGAAAAGAAAAATACGCTGCTGGTCATTAACCTCGATAACCTGGTCGTCGGCGACAAACTCTATTTTAACAGCGGCGTCAAAACCCCGGCCTCGGTGCGCAAGTTAACCCGCGACCGGGCGCTGACCCTGGCCCACAGCCGCGGCATTGCTGCCGCCACCAACCCAGGCCTCAATCCGCAATATCCGCAGGGTACTGGTTGCTGCAACGATGCCGAAGTCTTCGACCAGGCGGGTATCCCGGTACTCTCTGTCGAAGCCACCAACTGGTCGCTTGGCAAAAAGGACGGCTACCAGCAGCGCGCGAAAAGCGCCAGCTTCCCGGACGGCACCAGCTGGCATAACGCGCAACTCGACAACCAGCAATATATTGATAAAGCGCTGCCGGGGCGTATTGAGCGCCGTAGCCGTGAAGTGGTCAGAGTGATGATGCCGCTGATGCGAGAGCTGGCGAAGGCGAAAACGCACGGCTGATACCCTCAAGGTCAGGCAGCCCGCCTGACCTTTACCGCATTACACCGTGGGGATCGTTCCGCCATCAATAACGTACTCACTGCCGGTAATCGAACCGGCTCGCTCAGACGCCAGGAAAGCAATCAGGTTCGCCACCTCTTCCGGCGCTGACGGACGACCGAGCGCAATACCGCCCAGCGAATCCATAATGATCTTTTTACTGCCCTCGTAATCGATTCCTTTCTCAGCAGCCAGCCGCTCGGCAAAGCGTACGGCGGCCTCGGTTTCAATCCATCCAGGCGCTACCGTCAAGACACGAACGCCTTTTGGCGACACTTCTTTGGAGAGGCTTTTGCTGTAGGTGGATAGCGCAGCTTTCGCTGCTGCGTAGGCCGTAGTGGACTCCGGTAAAGGCAAGGTACGCTGGATAGACGAGACGTGAACGACCACACCCTGCCCGTTAGCCACCATCGCAGGCAGCAGCAGGCGATCCAGACGGACGGCAGGATAGAGATTCAACGCCAGCTCCTGTTGCCAGATATCATCGCTGAGCACGGCGTAGCCTCCGGCCGGTGACGACGAGCCGCCAAGCATATGGACGACAATATCAACGCCGCCAAGCTTCGTCTGTACAGCATCGGCCAACGCCACACAGCCCTCCGCGGTTGTGAGGTCAACGGCGACAAAAAGCGCATCGCTATGGGCTTCCGGTTGATGTCTGGCACAGGTCATCACCCGCGCGCCCTGCGCTAAAAATAGCGCCACCGTCGCCGCGCCTGCGCCTTTGGTCCCCGACGTGACCAGCACACGTTTTCCTTCAAGACCCAGAAAGCTCGGCATAACCAATCTCCAGTTCAACAATACGGTCTTTTAGCAGACGGAAATCGTAGTCCAGCACAACAGGGCTACCCGGGAAGTTGCCGCTAACATTGGCACGAATCGTCACGATGTCGCCCCGTGCAAACATGTCGAACGGTTCAGAGACAAAATCATACTGTTCTCTGGAAGCGACCCGCCATGCGCGAATAGCCGTGCGGCCGGTATAGGTATTCCCCTCATCTTTGACCACCGCATATTCCGCAAAGGCACTCATCGCCGTGTCGAGACTTTCTTCATTAAAGAAATGCTGTATTGCCGTTGGCATATTCATGCTGCCGCTCCTTTCAATAAACGTTACGGGTTTACTGTAAGGATCCGCTATAGTTTAAACAATCAGGACAAATGTTGATGAAGTGATGAAGGAAACGGGATAATGTCGCGCGTTGCGCTCACCGATTTAGAAGCCGTCATGGCGATTGCCCGTCGTGGAACTTTCCGCGCGGCGGCGGTCGATTTGGGTGTTTCCACCACGGCGCTGAGCCACACGATTGCCAAATTTGAGTCCGGGCTTGGCGTCCGGCTGTTTAACCGCACCACCCGTAGCGTCAGCCTGACCGATGCCGGTCGCCTGTTTATTGATAACGTCGGCCCTTCGCTTCAGGGGGTTTATGATGCCCTGGAGGTCGTTCGCGCCCGCCGCGAAACGCCATCGGGGCTGCTGCGAATTAATACTCCGCCCTTTGCCGCGCGCACCATTCTCTCTTCGCTGGTGCTGAAGTTTCTGCAGCGTTATCCCGAAATGCAGGTCGATATTGTCACCGATGGTCGCCTGATTGATATCGTGGCGGAAGGCTTTGATATGGGCGTCCGCGTAGCAAAGCTTATCCCCAATGACATGATTGCTATTTCATTAGGCCAGCCGCAGCGTCATGCGATCGTCGCTTCGCCTCAGTATCTTAAAGAACAGGGCAGCCCTGAAACGCCGCTCGATCTTCTCCATCACGCCTGCATTCGCGTCAGACTGCCCGACGGTACGATTTACCGCTGGCACCTGGAAAACGCCGGAGAGGTTGTGCAGGTGGATGTTCAAGGGCGACTTACGCTTGATGAGGCCTCTTTAGCGCGGATTGCCGTGCTGGAAGGCGCCGGGATTGGCTGTTTTCTGGAGCAGGATGTGGTGGAGGATATTGCCGTAGGCCGTTTGGTTCGCCTGCTCAGCGACTGGACACCGCCCTTCCCCGGCCTGTGTATTTACTACCCCGGGCGTCGCAACCCGTCCGCCGGGCTTACCGCCTTTCTGGAAATGGCGAGGGAATTAGGTCGCCAGCAGGCTTAATATCGCGCAACAGAGGGCCCGCTGCGCGATAAATTTATTACCCTTCGTGCAGCCCGCACTCGCGCTTCAGCCCGAAGAACCGTGTCTCTTCTTCCGCCATGCCCGGCTCCCATTTGCGGGTGGTGTGCGTATCGCCAACCGACAGATAGCCCTGATCCCACAGCGGATGGTACTTCAGTCCGTGCTTTTGCAGATACTGGTAAACGGTACGGTTATCCCAGTCGATAATCGGCAGCACTTTAAACACGCCGCGCTGAATCGCCAGCACCGGCAGCGTAGCACGGCTACCAGACTGTTCGCGGCGCAGGCCGGCAAACCAGGTCTGCGCGTTTAACTCCTTGAGCGCCCGGTTCATCGGCTCGACCTTGTTGATGTCATTGTATTTCTCAATGCCTTCAACGCCCTGCTCCCACAGCTTGCCGTAGCGCGCTTCCTGCCAGGCAGCGCTCTCTTTGGCGCGATAGACCTGGAGATTAAGTTTGAGTTTGTCCGTTAACTCATCAATAAACTGGTAGGTTTCCGGGAACAGGTAGCCGGTATCGGTGAGGATCACCGGGATATCCGGGCGAATCTGATTCACCAAATGCAGACTCACCGCCGCCTGGATACCAAAGCTTGAGGAGAGCACGTATTCGCCGGGCAGGTTTTCCAGCGCCCAGGCCACGCGCTCCTCAGCGCTCAGTTTTTCCAGTTCGGCGTTGGTTTCGGCCAGCGCCAGTACGCGATCGACTTTTGGCAGGTCGTTTAGGGCGTTTAGATCGAGTTTGGACATATGGACCTCGTTTATGTGTTTCCCCTCACCCCGGCCCTCTCCCCAAAGGGGCGAGGGAGAAAACCGAGCGGTCCCCTCTCCCCTGCGGGGAGAGGGTTAGGGTGAGGGGGGACGGTGTTATTCCCAGAAATCACGCGCTGGATCGAGCACCGGGCGAATGATGCCCGCACGCACCGTAAAGTCGCCGAAGCCTTCACCCGCTTCACGCTCTTTCGCCCAGCGCCCAACCAGTTCGTCAACGGAATCGAGAATTTCTGATTCCGTAATATTTTCGCGATACATACGCGGAATACGCGTCCCCATGCGGTTGCCGCCCAGATGCACGTTGTAGCGACCCGGCGCTTTGCCCACCAGCCCCAGCTCCGCCAGCATCGCGCGGCCGCAGCCGTTCGGGCAGCCGGTCACGCGCATCACGATGTGCTCGTCCGGGATACCGTGTTTTTCCAGAATCGCTTCCACTTTGTCCGTGAACGACGGCAGGAAACGCTCGGCCTCGGCCATCGCCAGCGGGCAGGTCGGGAACGACACGCAGGCCATCGAGTTTTCGCGCTGCGGTTTCACCGCATTCATCAACCCGTGGTCGCGCGCCAGCTTCTCGATCTTCGCTTTCTGGCTTTCCGGCACGCTGGCGATGATCAGGTTCTGGTTAGCGGTGATGCGGAAATCGCCTTTGTGGATCTTCGCGATCTCCAGCAGGCCGGTTTTCAGCGGACGTCCCGGGTAATCCAGGATACGACCATTTTCGATAAACAGCGTCAGGTGCCAGTTGTTGTCGATCCCTTTCACCCAACCAATGCGATCGCCGCGACCGGTGAACTCATACGGGCGGATCGGCTCGAATTTGATCCCCGCGCGACGCTCAACTTCTTCTTTGAACGTGTCGACACCGACGCGCTCAAGCGTGTATTTGGTTTTCGCATTTTTACGGTCGGTACGGTTACCCCAGTCACGCTGGGTCGTCACCACCGCTTCCGCTACCGCCAGGGTATGCTCAAGCGGCAG
Source organism: Kluyvera sp. Awk 3 (assembly GCF_028069715.1). NCBI lineage: Bacteria > Pseudomonadati > Pseudomonadota > Gammaproteobacteria > Enterobacterales > Enterobacteriaceae > Kluyvera > Kluyvera sp. Awk 3. The sequence continues at coordinate 46,948 of NZ_JANEWH010000016.1, forward strand.
AAAGCCGAACTCGCTGGCCGTACGCGCGTAAGTTTTCTTATTACCGTGCTCAATAGACAGACCGCCGCCAACCAGCAGGTTAAAGCCCACCAGCTTGCCGTTTTCGGCAATCGCCACGAAGTTCATGTCGTTGGCGTGCAGATCGATATCGTTCTGCGGCGGGATCACCACCGTGGTTTTAAATTTACGCGGCAGATAGGTTGCGCCGAGGATCGGTTCTTCGTCAGTGGTCGCGACCTTCTCCTGATCGAGCCAGATCTCCGCATAAGCGCGGGTACGCGGCAGCAGATGTTCAGAGATCTTTTTCGCCCACTCGTAGGCTTCCGCGTGCAGCTGCGACTCATACGGGTTGGAGGTGCACAGCACGTTACGGTTCATGTCGTTGGCGGTCGCCAGCGCATCCAGCCCCACCGAATGCAGCATCTGATGCACCGGTTTGACATTCTTCTTCAGAATACCGTGGAACTGGAAGGTCTGACGGTTGGTCAGACGGATGCTGCCGTAAATCGTGTTGTCAGCGGCGAATTTGTCGATCGCCTTCCACTGGGTGGTGGTGATCACTCCGCCCGGCAGACGGCAGCGCAGCAGCATCGCGTGACGCGGCTCCAGCTTCTGCTCGGCGCGCTCGGCGCGAATGTCACGGTCATCCTGCTGGTACATACCGTGGAAACGGATCAGCAGGAAGTTATCGCCGTGGAAGCCGCCGGTCAGGCCGTCATTCAGGTCTTCCGCGATGGTGCCGCGCAGGAAATTACTTTCACGCTTCATGCGCTCGGCGTCAGTCAGTTTGCCTTCGACCACTAAAGGCCCTGGGTGTTTTTCGCTCATTAGTAGACATCTCGCTGATAACGGCGCTCGACGCGCAGCTCACTTAAAAATTCATCCGCCGCTTCGATGTCCATTGCACCGAACTCAGCAATCACTTCCAGCAACGCCTGCTCAACGTCTTTCGCCATGCGATTGGCGTCGCCGCAGACATAAATGTGGGCACCGTCATTGATCCAGCGCCACAGCTCTGCGCCCTGTTCGCGCAGTTTGTCTTGTACGTAGATTTTTTCTTTTTGATCGCGAGACCAGGCCAGATCGATACGGCTCAGCACGCCTTCTTTTACGTAGCGCTGCCACTCGACCTGATAAAGGAAATCTTCGGTGAAGTGCGGGTTACCGAAGAACAGCCAGTTCTTGCCTTCCGCACCGTCGGCGGCGCGCTGCTGCATAAAGGCGCGGAACGGCGCGATACCGGTGCCCGGACCAATCATAATCACCGGGGTCTGCGGGTTAGCCGGCAGGCGGAAGTTGTCATTGTGCTCGATGAACACGCGCACTTCCCCTTCCTCTTCCACGCGGTCGGCGAGGAAGCTGGAAGCTCCGCCAGCGCGGGCACGGCCTTCGATCTCGTAACGCACAACGCCGACGGTCACGTGGACTTCGCTTTCAACTTCCGCCTGCGCGGAGGCAATGGAGTACAAACGCGGCGTCAGCGGACGCAGCAGGCCGATTAATGCTTCAGCGTCGAGCTGAGCCGGGGAGAAACGCACCATATCGACGATTGGCGTGGTGGCTGCATATTGCTGCAACTGCGTTTTATCGCCCACCAGCGGCAGCAGAGACTCGCTGCGCGTCAGCGTAGCGTAGTTCTCCACGATATTTGCGGTGTTGACCGTCAGTTCGAAGTGCCACTGCAGCGCTTCGGCCAGCGGCAGGGTTTTGCCGTTGACGGTAACGGGCTCGTCACCTTTCAGCCACAGCAGCTCCACCAGCTCTTGCACCAGCGCGGGATCATTCTGATACCACACGCCCAGCGCGTCGCCTGGCTGATAGCGCAGGCCAGAATCGCCGAGGTCAATTTCAATATGGCGGACATCTTTTTCAGAATCGCGGCCGGTGATTTTCTGGTTCACCGACAAGGACGCCGACAGCGGCGCCTCTTTGGTGTAGGGGCTGGTATGTACTTCATTTACCGCACCGCTCGCTGCAACTTGTACAGACGGGGCAGCAGGCGCACGCGCTTTCAGCACATCGACCAGACGCGCGCGCCATTCGGCGGCAGCGGCCTGGTATTCTACGTCGGCATCGACGCGGTCGAGCAGGCGCTCACCGCCAAGCTCGGCCAGCTTGCTGTCGAAGTCTTTACCGGCCTGGCAGAAGAATTCGTAAGAGGTATCGCCAAGACCCAGCACCGCAAAGGCGGTATCGGTCAGTTTCGGCGCTTTTTTCGAGAACAAGAATTTATGCAGCGCTACCGCTTCTTCCGGCGTTTCCCCTTCACCCTGCGTAGAGGTCACAACAACCAGCAGCTTTTCCGACGCGATTTGTTTGAATTTATAATCCCCGGCGTTCACCAGGTTCACGTTCAGTTTGGCGGCCAGCAGATCGTCACGCAGCGCTTCCGCAACGCGGCGGGCATTGCCGGTCTGCGAGGCGGAAATCAGCGTAATGGCCGGGACTTCGACGGCAGCCGGTGCGGCAGAAACGGTCGCAGCGCCAGGCTGCTGATTAAGCACGCCCCAAAAATAGCCGGAAACCCAGGCAAGCTGGGTGGGTGATAAATCAGTAGTGGCCGCCTGAAGGCGCGCTAACTGCTCCGGATTAAGCGGGAGCAAAGCTGAAGGGGGAGACTGTGTTGTCATGCGTTGTTATGTTCCAGTAGCAAAGCTGTTTCTAATCAGAAAAAACAAAACTGAATGTAAGGTTAACGACGTGGATAATAACAATTAAAGAAGGGATAGAAATATCAAATAACCAAATGGACTAACCTCTTTTCCTGGTAGTTAATAGCAATAAAACAGGTTAAATAACCTATTGATATAAATGGATAATAATTATCATCGTGCACAATTATTGTCCTCTTTGCCCATTTGGCGGTTTTAGTTAATGCAGAAAAATGTGCATTCGGGTACTATGCGGCGTTTTTTTCCGCAAGACTGAGAGTTCATGATGTCCACCACACTGTTTAAAGATTTCACCTTCGAAGCCGCCCATCATCTGCCACATGTGCCGGAAGGGCATAAGTGCGGTCGCCTGCACGGCCACTCGTTTATGGTGCGTCTTGAGATTACCGGTGAAGTTGATCCCCATACCGGTTGGATCATGGATTTTGCCGAACTGAAAGCGGCGTTCAAACCGACCTACGATCGTCTGGATCACTACTATCTGAACGATATTCCGGGTCTGGAAAACCCGACCAGCGAAGTGCTTTCCCGCTGGATCTGGGAACAGGTTAAACCGGTTGTGCCGCTGCTGAGCGCGGTAATGGTGAAAGAAACCTGTACCGCTGGCTGCGTCTACCGCGGCGAGTAAGTCAGGCGGCAAGCGGGGAGTCGGTTCGCGCCTCCCCCGTTCCCCTTCCGTTGTTTCCTATCACATTCATTTCCCTAATCTTTCAGAATGCGGCATCCGCCCAGGAAATATGACGAAGTTCTGTCACACTCTTTGGGTTGGTTAATACATTGTGAGGAACAAGGGATGAAAAAAACGCTTCTCGCCGCTGCAATGCCGGCACTGTTATTGTTCTCAGGATTAAGCCAGGCGCAAACGCCACCCGAAGGCTATCAGCTTCAGCAGGTGCTGGTGATGAGCCGTCACAACCTGCGCGCGCCGCTGGCGACTAACGGTAGCGTGCTCGAACAGTCGACGCCAAACGCCTGGCCGGAATGGGACGTTCCCGGCGGACAGCTCACCACCAAAGGCGGTGTGCTCGAAGTCTATATGGGCCACTATATGCGTGAATGGCTGGCGCAGCAGGGAATGGTCACCAGCGGCGAATGCCCGGCGCCGGACACGGTATACGCCTATGCCAACAGCCTGCAACGCACCGTTGCCACCGCCCAGTTCTTTATTAACGGCGCCTTCCCCGGCTGCGACGTTGTCGTCCACCACCAGGAAAAAATGGGCACCATGGACCCAACCTTTAACCCGGTGATCACCGACGACTCTGCCTCATTCCGTGAGAAGGCAGTACAGGCGATGGAGAAAGCGCGGCAGGCTCAACAGCTCGACGAGAGCTATAAGCTGCTGGCGCAGATTGCCCGTTATCAGGATTCTCCTTCCTGCAAAGAGAAGCAACAGTGTTCGCTGAGCGATGCCAAAGACAGCTTTAGCGCCAACTACCAGAAGGAGCCGGGCGTTAAAGGGCCGCTGGCAATCGGTAACTCGCTGGTCGATGCGTTCACGCTGCAATATTACGAAGGGTTCCCGCTTGACCAGGTGGCCTGGGGGGAAATTAAAACCGATCAGCAGTGGCGTCTGCTGTCAAAACTTAAAAACGGCTATCAGGACAGCCTGTTCACCTCGCCAGAAGTCGCGCGCAACGTAGCAAAACCGCTGGTGAAATATATCGATAATGCGCTGGTAACCGAAGCGGCGAAAACGCCGAAAATCACTGTTCTGGTGGGTCATGACTCGAACATTGCTTCGCTGCTGACAGCGCTGGATTTCAACGCCTACACGTTGCCGGGTCAGTACGAACGCACGCCAATCGGCGGGAAAATTGTGTTCCAGCGCTGGCATGATACGCAAGCAAATCGGGATTTGATGAAGATTGAGTATGTTTATCAGAGCGCCGAGCAGTTGCGTAACGCGGATGCATTAACCCTGAAAACACCGCCGCAGCGCGTCACGCTGTCGCTAAAAGGTTGCCCGGTTGATGCGAACGGTTTCTGCCCGATGGACACCTTCTCGAAAGTTATGAACGACGCGGCGAAATAAAGCTTAACGCCCCCGGCTGAGCGAAGCGAGGCCGGGATGTTTCCGGAGGAGACGCGATGCGCCTCCTCCGGGCGGCAAATATCATCAGGCAATATTCAGATACTTGTGCGTCTGCATCGACAGACGCCAGTTGCGCGCGATACAGGTTTCAATGCACAGACGGGTAGCATCGTCTTTCTGGCTAATCGGCTGCAAGGCAATAATCCGCGGCTTCTCGTCAGAGAGCGTCTCCAGCAGTTCGTCCAGCGCTTCAATATCGCGCACGCGGCCTACCGGATGCTTGATTTCATCGGCCCGTTCCAGCGCCTGCGACAGCACATCGTAGCCGCCGCGCATGTTCACCTTCGGCGACACGGTCACCCAGGTGTTCGGCGTGCAGCGCACTTCATGGGTACCGCTGGTTTCAATCTGGCAGCTAAAGCCATTCTGCTCAAGCAGCGCGGTAAGCGGAGTTAAGTCGTGAATGCACGGCTCACCGCCGGTAATCACCACGTGACGTGCGGTCCAGCCCTGACGGCCAATAATCGCCAGCAGATCGTCGCTGCTTGCCGCCCCCCATTTATCGCTCTCTTTGGTTTTCGCCAGGATACTGAACAGAGACACTTCCCGATCCTCGAGCTTATCCCAGGTATGTTTGGTGTCACACCAGGCACAGCCTACCGGGCATCCCTGTAAACGAATAAAGATGGCGGGGACGCCAGTAAAATAACCTTCACCCTGCAGGGTCTGAAACATCTCGTTAATCGGGTACTGCATCATCGGCTCTTCAGTAGTGGTAAACCGTCATTATTGCATATTTCGCGCCAGCGATCCCTCGCACTTCTTGCGCAACCGCACGTTGCTTTTTTGCCGACGCACTTAACGGGGCTTTTCTGTGATGTATCCAATCCTTTTGATGAAAATTAACATTTTCATTACATCGTTATTCGCCCTCTTTCACTGTTTAACATGTTGCTGCGTGATTCAAATTGGTATGACACATTTTCGTGAGTAATATCCAAAACCGGCTACATATCATACCAATTATAAATTTTGACAAGGAAAAAGGATGAACGCGTTTGCTGAAGCCCTGCCGGTGATCTGGGTCGCCCTGGGCGTTGTACTGCTACTTATTCTCAATATGAAATTTAAGATCAACGGGATGCTGGCGCTGCTGCTGGCGGCGATTTTTGTTGGCGTCTGTGAAGGATTGCCGCTGGAGGCTATCGGGAAATCGATTGAAGCGGGCGTGGGCAGCACGCTGGGGCATCTGGCGTTAATCATTCTGTTCGGTGCGATCCTCGGCAAGCTGATGGTCGATTCCGGTGCGGCCCAGCGTGTCTCCTCGACTTTGCTGCAAAGCTTCGGGCCAAAAAAGGTGCAGTGGGCAATCATGGTCATTGGCCTGATATTCGGCCTGGCGATGTTTTACGAGGTTGCTTTCCTGATCCTCGCGCCGCTGGTGATCAGTATTGCTCGCGAAGCCAAAATTCCGTTCCTGAAACTCGGCATCACGATGGTCGCCGCCGCGACAACCGCGCATAGCCTGTTTCCGCCGCAGCCAGGCCCAACGGCGCTGGTTGCCGCTTTCCACGCCGATATGGGGATGGTCTACATCTACGGCGTTATCGTCGCTATTCCAACGGTCATCTGCTCGGGCATTCTGCTGCCAAAACTGCTGGGCAATCTGGAGCGCCCAATTCCACAGCTGCTGGAATCACAGAAGGTTTTTCGCGATGACGAAATGCCGTCGTTCGCCACCAGCCTGCTGGTGCCGCTCATTCCGGCAATCATCATCACCGGCGTGACCGTGATTAAGCTGTTTATCCCGGCAGGAGCCAGCGTTATCTCGTTCCTTAACTTTATCGGTAGCGCGCAGGTCAGCATGCTGATTGCCGTACTGGTCGCGCTGTATGCATTCGGTACCGCGCGCGGTAAATCGATGACCGAGGTGATGAGCTCTTACTCCACCGCCATTGAGAAAGTGGCGCTGGTCGTCTTTATCATAGGTGCAGGTGGCGCCTTTAAGCAGATCATTATGGATACCGGCGTGGGGGATTACATCGCCGATATGATGCGTACCTCTTCCGTCTCGCCGTTGATTATGGCGTGGTTTATCACCGTGCTGCTGCGTCTGGCTACCGGTGCAGGTACCGTCTCAGCGATTACCGCGGCGGGTATTGTGGGGCCAATGATTACGACTTTTAATGTTGATCCGGCGTTGATGGTGCTGGCGACCGCCTCGGGAAGCAACACGCTAACCCACGTCAATGATGCCGCATTCTGGTTATTCAAAGAGTATTTTGGCCTGTCGATTAAAGACACCTTCAAAACCTGGGGACTTTTAGAATTAACTAACTCCGTTGTCGGTCTGTTAATTGTATTATTGCTCGATTTGATTA